>CAIKYI010000112.1 GCA_903831545.1 uncultured Methylobacter sp.
TACCAGGCTTATTTAATATTTGATCTGGAATGCCTACTTTTCCAATATCGTGTAATGGTGCCGCCTTATACAAGATATCCACATAGGCTTCATCTAATTGAGCCCCATAAAATCCAATTTGCTTCAAGCGTATAGCAAGAACATGTACATATTTTTGAGTTCTTAGAATATGGTGACCAGTTTCATCATCTCGTGCAAGAGCCAAAGAATTGAGAATAGACAGCATATTATCTTCTAGTTTTTGATTAAGACTAATCGTTAATTTCCATAAATTATTATAAAAATAATTTCCTAAAAAAATAAAGATGGCTATATAACAAAAAATATATGCGAGCCGTGTAAAAAATTCATCCTCATGTTCATCAAAAATTGATGCGTGTGCACTTAGATCCAATCCAGTAACTATTACTCTAGAAACCAGTAAAGCAATTTGCACAAAGATAGCTAAATATATAAATCGCAAATAATATGATTTATCTTTTTTAAAGCATCCATGCAATTCATATAATTGCCATAAAGACAATAAAATAGTTGATATGGCAATGAATTCCACCCTAGCGCCATAATTTCCATTAATCACAACCCACACATACAACATGCAAGTTGCCAAAGTTCCCGAAATAAAATAAACAAGCTGCTTTTTTGTAATTTGCGTGTAGATTGCCCTAAACAACAATCCCAAAGCAATATCAGAGCCTAGCTGAAGTAAGTCCCCAATAGTTAAGGCCTTGCCTGACCACGGAAAAAAGACAAATGAAAAGCAAGAGAGGGCCATTAAATAGCCTGCGATGGACCAATATAATCCAGAGCTATTGATTGCTATGCGAGTCTTTAATTCTACCGACGAGTTGAGAGCAATGACCAAGGTCACTAGAGCTGCCCCTAAATACATTATCTGGTTTGTAAGCTCCATTATGTAACGGTAAACCCCGATGTATTAATACAGTGAAAAACGACAAGCTTGCACTTAGCATCCTTACTCTGATACCTTTTATGGCGCATAAAATCTCACTTGGTTTCCGCCCATTTTTTTGGCCTCATACATTGCCATATCCGCCCGCTTAATAATGTTGCTTGATTTAATTTGATTGCCTAAAAATAGACTGGCTCCAATGCTGGCAGAACTTTCAAATTGAATGGAGGTCTCGCCTCGCGTTACATGACATATGGTAAATGTATATTTATTTGACAAACTAGATAAAATTTTATTTGCTATGCTACTTACCTGACTGGCTGTTTGTGAATAATTATTTGTAAACTCATTTAAAATCACAACAAATTCGTCACCACCAAACCGGCTTGAAGTATCTCTTGCCCGCAAACCATTAGAAATGCGTTTTGCAAATTCAGTCAGCAATAAATCACCTGCTTCATGTCCATATTGATCATTGATGAATTTCAAGTTATCGATATCAATAAATAGCAAGGCCCCGTAAAGAGCACTGCGTTTACTTTGAACAAGCGCCTGATTTAAGCGGTCCAAGCATAAATTACGATTAGGCAGATTTGTCAGTTGATCAAAAAATGCTAATTTTTTGGTTTTATCATCTATTTTGATGCGGTCAGATATATCGCGCATTGTTATGATGAAGTTGCA
>CAIKYI010000113.1 GCA_903831545.1 uncultured Methylobacter sp.
AAATAACAAGACAGTATGGTCCGAAGGCATGTTTCTCAGGCCGCAACATTTTCAGCAGCACGACCGCTATATTGAAAATCTGGTGCGTGAACGCTGTGGCGGCTTGCAGCCTTACGATTGGGGAATTAAAAAACTCAGAATTGATGCCAAGCATTTAACAATGGGCAAGTTTTCTTTGGCAGAATGCAGTGGTATTTTTCCTGACGGCACACCGTTTAATCTCCCTGAAGATGATGCTTTACCATTGCCTATCGATATCCCAATTGATGTGCAAAACAACATCATTTATTTATCTTTGCCTCTGCAACAACCCGGTGGCGTTGAGGTTGATACGGATGAAAATCCCAATAATCTGGCTCGTTATCATGCCGCAGAACTTGAAGTCAGGGATGCGAACGTAGCGACCAATGCCACGTCTCCAGTTGTGATTGCCAGGCTGCACACCAGTTTAATGCTGGAAAGACAGGAGCGGGCAGGGCACGTATGCATTGGCATTGCACGCGTAATTGAATCGCGGATTGATAAAAACATTATTCTCGATGAGTACTATATCCCGCCGAATCTTGATTGTAATGCGATATCTCACACCAAAGGCTATATCAAAGAATTGTATGGATTGTTACATACGCGGGGTGTCGCCTTGGGTGGACGCGCTTCTGAAGCGGGTCGAGGCGGCGTTGCAGAAATAGCCGATTATCTTTTACTGCAATTGGTTAACCGGGTTGAACCCTTGTTCGAACATCTACAAAATGTTCCCGCACTCCATCCTGAAAGTTTTTATCGAACTGCGATACAACTTGCCGGCGAGTTATCAACGTTTTGCAAAGCCAATAAACGCCCCATTAGTTTTTTGCCTTATGTTCATGATGATTTGCAAAAATCCTTTAAGCAGGTAATGGACGAACTGCGGGATTTACTGAGTTCGGTTCTGGAACAAAACGCTATTTTTATTCCTTTAACGGCTGCAAAGTTTGGCATACGCGGCGCCAAAGTGCCGGATCCCAATCTACTAAAAGATGCGGTATTTGTGTTGGCGGTCAGTGCGCAAGTTTCGATTGAGCAATTGCGCAGCGGTTTTCCTACCCAGGTTAAAATCGGACCGGTTGAACAAATTAATCTTTTAATTCGCAACGCTTTGCCAGGCATTACTATTCAAGCCTTACCCGTTGCACCACGGCAAATTCCCTATCATGCGGGCTTTGCTTATTTTGAATTGAATAAACAAAGTGAGTTGTGGAAACAAATGCTGCAATCGGGTGGCTTTGCCATACACATTGCAGGCGAGTTTCCGGGGCTTGAATTAGAATTCTGGGCAATTAAAAACGGATAACAACATGAGCAAAGACGATCCTTTTGGCAATAATTATATTGATGATGATAAAACCATTCTCAGACCTATGCCGGGAGGACGAAAGCCCCAAGCACCCTCACCATCAATATCCCCTGGCGACAATCGGGCTGACTCTGTAGCGGGGATCTCAGAAAACTTGCGACTGGCTTGCGCTCAGGGTAAGCGTAATCCGATAACAGGAGCAGCCATTTCTTTGCTGTCGATTGTTGCGCAGTTACGCAATACCTCGTCACATCCCGATGTGCCTGGTCTTAGAGTTGGTATTATCGAAGAAATAAAGCAATTTGAACTCAAGATTAAAAATCAGGGCATCTCTGGTGAACAGGCGCAAGCGGCGCGCTATGCCTTATGTACTTTGCTGGATGAAACGGTGCTTAACACGCCGTGGGGTTGTAACAGCATCTGGAGCACTCAAAGTCTGCTGATTTTTTTTCATAAGGAAGCCTGGGGTGGCGAGAA
>CAIKYI010000114.1 GCA_903831545.1 uncultured Methylobacter sp.
CTAAAAAGTCTTTACCTTTTCGAAATTGGTTTTCCTCAAACTCAGGAATATTAGCTTGGGTTAACACCTCCCAACGAGACAACCGATTTTTTAGCTGCCCCTGTTCGCTGGACGTAAAATGAAAGCACTGTGTCAAATGCTCAAACAGCTTAAGTTCCGGTGCCGTTATCAACTTCGCCAGACGGTCCAATTCTTTTATTAGAATTTCAAGGGCGGCGATATGGTCAGCTATTAACGCCGTAACCTGTTTCGGCTGAATGTTTTCAGCCGGTGATAATTCATTGTCAGAAACAACTTTAAGACAGTGGACTAATTCTCCCGAAGAAAAGCGTACCGCAGTTTCATAAAATGCAGATGCTTCCATATCGCAAAGCGCCAGCGGATCATAAACAAGCTGGGGTTTTGACGCCGTTTGAATATTGGCCGTAGGGCAAGGCGAAGTAAAAACCAAACACGGGTAATGGTGCTTACCGCTGTCAATATCGGTAATTTTGTCGATTAAAAACAGGCTGCCCAATGCATGGTGCTGGTGTCCGGCAATGCCGATATTAATCAAAACCGGATGTTCAACTGACCCAAACAAGGCCTGCGTATAGGCCACGCAAGCTGCCATCGCACTTTTACCAAGACCGGTAACCGCCAGGCAGATATCCTTATTCAAATACACAGCAAACGGTTGAATGGTCGTCGCTTTTTTTAGGTTGAAATGCTCGACCAGCGGTTTGGCCTCACAGGGCAGGGCTGCGTAAATAAAAATGCGTGGGGTGTTATGTTGCATGTTTAATCTACTATCTCAACATCAAACACGGTGCCTCGAATCGCTATGACCTTTACCTTGGTATTAATAGTGCAATCTTGGCCATGTACTTTCCAGATTGAATCATCCACTTTTATTTTGCCTTCGCCGTTTTCTATAGCTTTGTAAAGGCTAAAGACGCGTCCAATGTATTGAGCGCCGCGCTTGTTAAGCAAGGGATGGTCTGTCGCTATGGTGTGTTGTTTGCCGTAAAGCTTCCAGACGGTGATAGCCGCGACAGAAAGCACTGAAAAAAACAGTACCTGTATTTCAACGCTGATTCCTGGTATCAGTAACAGCAAAAGCCCGGTTATAAAACCTGAAGTCGCCATCCACAGGAAGAAAAAACCGGGAGCCAACAGCTCTATCACTAACAACACAAGTGCCAGCACCCACCAATTCCAGAATACAATCGCTAATTCAGCCATATCAGCTTTTTTTGGTCAGGGCTTCTTTGGCCAGTTCGCCAATGCCACCCAGCGCACCTATGACACTCGAAGCTTCCAATGGCATAAACACCAATTTGCTGTTGTTGGCAGAGGCGATATCTTTTAAGGCTTCGATGTACTTTTGCGCGACAAAATAATTAATGGCCTGAACATCCCCTTTACTGATCGCTTCCGATACCATTAACGTTGCCCTGGCTTCAGCTTGAGCCAGACGTTCTCGGGCATCTGCGTCACGATATGACGCTTCTTTTCTACCTTCGGCTTCTAGTATGGCTGCCTGTTGCGCGCCTTCAGCACGTAAAATCTCGGACTGTCTTAAGCCTTCAGCCTCAAGAATGGAGGCTCGTTTCAGGCGCTCGGCTTTCATTTGTCTGCCCATCGCTTCGACAAGATCTTTGGGCGGAGCAATATCTTTTATTTCAATACGGGTAACTTTAATACCCCATGGGGTCGTGGCATCATCCACAACGCTGAGCAGTCTTGCGTTAATGTCATCCCGACGTGACAACAACTCGTCCAGATCCATCGAACCCATGACAGTACGAATATTAGTCATCACCAGATTAAGAATCGCCCAGCCCAGCTGACTCACTTCATAAGCCGCTTTGGCGGCATCCATCACCTGATAAAAAATCACGCCATCAACCGTCACCATGGCGTTATCTTTAGTAATCACTTCCTGGGACGGCACATCCATTACCTGCTCCATCATCACCATTTTATTGCCGATGCGATCAATAATTGGCACGATAATATTTAACCCGGGGGTCAGCGTATTGGTGTATTTACCAAAGCGCTCAACCGTGTATTCCATACCCTGAGGAACTGACTTGACGCTCATAAAGACAATCAAGACCGCGAAAATCAATAATGCTAAAACAAAACCACCCATGGTGCCTCCTGATTTTTTGACACGGAATGTGTCGAACTTGAACTGCTTATGTAGCCTGTTTTGTCATCGCACAAAAAGCCATTGTTAACAAATCAGACCCTGGTAAATTAAAACCGTTAAAATAACTATGTAGCGTGTTGCAAACACCCACATAACTAATAATAATATAAATCTATCTAAATGTAAGTTAACGAGTAATTATAATGCTGATAAACGCCGCTATTGACACAGGTTTCTTGACCCTGCTTTTTCTTATTATCGGAATGATTAAGCCAGCCTGGGCTTTGTTTTTTGTAAAAAAACCAGACAGGTTTATGATTTTAATTATATCGACCGTGTTGTTTATGGTTTCCGCGACGCTTTTTGGTGAAGGCAACCGGCAAAAAGCCCTTGAGGAAAAAACGTCTAAAGAAGTGGTGACCAAAGCGCTGGAACCCTCTTCGGTACCGGTGCCAGTTCCTGCAGCTGATGTACCTAAAACCCAAGCAAGTTCTCCTAAGAAATAAGTACGGAACAACAACCTGACAACACTATTAAAAGCGCTTGCCGCGCAGGCGCTTGGATTTACGGTTACCGTTGGTTTGGCCGGGCCATATCCCGAACTGTTTCATGGCGCATGGTTTTTAGCGCTGTTGCAGGGCCTGTTAGCCGCCTTGTGGAGTCAAGTTTTACGCCAGCCCTATTGGTGGCTGCCTATTCATGCGCTGTTTCTACCAACGGCAATCGCCCTGCTCTCCTTGCAACTGCCGTCCTGGTTATATTTACTGGCGGTAATGCTACTTGGTTTGGTGTTTTGGGGGACCGTCAAGGGTGATGTGCCGCTGTTTTTATCCTCAAGTGCTGTTGCCGATGCCGTTGCCCTGATCGTTGAGCGGGAAAAAGCCGCTACCTTCGCTGATCTTGGCGCTGGCGTTGGTTCGGTTGCTGTGCCTCTGGGAGGTCAGAATCCGCTTTTGCTGGTCGATGCCTGGGAGCAGGCGCCGCTGCCCTGGTTAATTACCCGCTGGCGTTGCACAAAGCTTTTAAATGTCCGCGTTAAACGCGCCAGTTTGTGGAGCTGCAATCTTGGTCGTTATGATGTTGTCTTTGCCTTTCTTTCACCGTTGGTGATGAAGCAACTAGGCGAAAAGATCATCCACGAGATGCGGTCCGGCAGTTTGTTCATCTCCTCGTCTTTTCCTGTACCCGACTGGGAGCCTGAATCGATCGTAGAGATTAACGATCGGCGCAAAACAAGGCTTTTTTGTTATCGCTTACAATAATAAAAGTTCCGGTGCGATGCGATCCATAAAAATTTTGCGGTAAGATTCAGCCTTACGTACCTGCATGCTTTCCATCGGATTAAAATCATCAGTAATAATGATTCCGCCGGCATCATTCATGGCATATTCGTGATCTTGCAACCACTTTGTGGCTTTGTCTTGAGTATCAGGATCTAACATAAGCGATTGTCTGGATGCCAAAAAAATAAAATCCGTAAATTCGCCTTTTTCAGTGATAAAAACCCGAATATTGGGTAAAACGCTGGCCAGGGTTTTATAGACCGAGGTTACGGCATTGGCGCCCTCGCCTTTGGTAAATCCCACGTAATTCAAGGCCAGCACACCCTGTTCGGTTAACAGGTTGCGTAATTCGGCCAACATTTCAACGGTCAGCATGTGTGTGGGTTCCGAACCGCCGGTAAAACAATCGTGAATAATAAAATCGTAATGTTTTTTCAGATTTTTTATTTCAAATCTGGCATCGCCGACTATAAACTCACCGGTCGGTTTAAAATGAAAATATTGCTGCGCCATAGCCGCCACCACCGGATCAATCTCGATGGTATCGGTGGTCAGGCCTTTTTCTTTAAGATCACGGGCGACATGACCGCCCCCCAAACCTATCAATAAAGCCTGGCTGGCGGTTGGGCGAAATACCTGCGGCACTAAACCCAAAATCATCTGATAGCCCAGCAAAGTACGACCATGCGCTATTTCCATGGCACTCAGTACCGAAGAATCGGAAAGCAACAAACGAAATCCCTTGCGTTCATCATCTACCACCCGTACCCAACCGTAATGACCTTCTTCGGCATGTAAAACGGTAAAATCTTTAGCGGGCTGACTGGGTCTGGCATAACCGTTTGCAGTCAAAATGCAGGTCAATATTGCCACCGTGAGAAAAGGCAGCGCTGACCAAGCCCCGGAAAAACCCTGTTTGTCACGTATGATCAAAATACTGGCCAGCAACAGCAACAGTAGACTCAAACTGAAAATAATTGCCCGGGTGCCAAAAGTCGGCAACAAATAAAACGCCAGCAATAGCGTACCCAACACGCTTCCTACAGTGCTGACTGCATAAATCGAACCGACCGCTCTACCCACGCCTTGCATATCTCGCGTCGCCAGTTTAATTGCGAAAGGGCCGACCATGGCAAGTGCGGTCAATGGCAGGGTAAACAGGATTAAAGCGCTGGCAAAAGCCCCACCGCGAATGCCCAGCGGATTGGTAAATTCCAGTACCGGGCCACTAATAAAAGGTACCAGCGCCGTAGTCAACGAAGCTAGTAAAATGACATGCGCCAAGCGCAAACGCAGATAACGGTCCGCCAAAAAACCGCCCAAATAATAACCCAGGGCCAGCGCCACCATGGTAACTGAAATCAACGCAGTCCAGACATACAGACTAACCCCGTAAAACGGCGCAATAATGCGCGTACCCAGCAGCTCCAGAATCATAACCGCTCCGCCGCTAAGGGTGACGGTCATAAAAAGAAAGGCGTTGCTAATTGATGAAGCCTGAGACTGGGGGGAGGTGGTGGTTGGTTGGGTTTTCATGGGTAAGATTGGGTAGATTATGAAAAGAATAACTTGAGTCAAGTAGGTTGGGTTAGCGATAGCGTAACCCAACAATAGGCTTAGATGGTCTACGCTATCGACAACCCGACCTACAAGACTGATTTAAAACATATAACTCCAGGTGGTAGAAAATGCGCCGGTACGTTCAAGCTGATAGCCGTTAACTACATCTTTGACCGGTTGTAACCATTCAAAACTGACAGTATGGCCTGCAAAAGCGCCATTCGGGGCCATCATTGTCACCCCCAAGCCCACATCCCAATAATGTCCACCGGTATTTTGCGGGTAATTAACGGTAGAGACCGTGTCATGTCCGATCTGGTTGGTGTTACTGCCATCCACAATCTGGGCAGGATTAATTTGATGGAGATCGCCCCTCACTTTATTTTGTTGGGTATATACGCCACGTACCGTTGCCGACACCCAGTTAAACATGGAGTAACCCGCCCAGGCCGTTGCCTGGTATGTGTCGCCGAGGGCATAACCGGATTTATTCTGTTTTTCAAAGCGATTAACCGAGCTGTATTGAGCGCCCCAGAAAGCATCATCGAATTGGCCGTTATAAGTCAGACTTGGTTTAAAGTCCCAGGTGCCGCTGCCCGCCTGCATGCCGATGTCTTGTAGCACTTTAATTTTGACCGGATAAAAGGGTCCCA
>CAIKYI010000115.1 GCA_903831545.1 uncultured Methylobacter sp.
ACGGGCAAAGTACTTGTCGTTGGCTTCCACCAGCGTCCATGGTGCAATTTCAGTACTGGTACTATCAACCATATCGCATACCGCTTGCTCATAGTCATCCCATTTTTCACGATTACGCCAGTCTTCATCGGTAATCTTAAAGCGTTTAAAACTGACCTTTTCTCGTTCATTGAAGCGCAACAGTTGCTCATCCTTACTGATGGCCAGCCAAAACTTGACCACCACGATTTTGTGACGCACCAACTGTGCTTCAAAATCATTAATCTCGCTGTAAGCCCTCATCCAATCAGTTTTTGAACAATAACCTTCAACCCGTTCGACCAATACGCGACCATACCAGGAACGATCAAAAATAGTGATACGTCCGCGCCGGGGAACGTGCCGCCAAAAACGCCATAAATAAGGTTGTGCGCGCTCTTCTTCGGTGGGTGCGGCGACAGGAATGATGTTGTAGCGGCGTGCGTCCAGTGCCGCAGTAATCCTGCGAATTGAGCTGCCTTTGCCGGCAGCATCATTACCTTCAAATACGGCTATAACAGTAATATCTTTGAATTTGGCTTCTCGGGTTAACAAGGCGAGTTTGCCCTGATATTTTTCCAGTTCCGATTTAAACTGCTTTTTGTCCAGTGCCTGAGCAAGGTCCAGTGTCTTTAATATATTAAGTTTGTCTATCGGGGGCAATGGCAGCGCGTGAACTTCTGTTGTTTTGACATCGGTATCCTCCAACCTATTCCTGATTGCTTCAAGAATCACCTTACCCACAGTCAAACTGCGATAATGCCGATCATAGCCCTCGACGATAGTCCAAGGTGCCGCAGCTGTGCTGGTATAACGGATCACACTTTCATGCACGACACTATACTTGTCGTAATGCTTCAAATGCTTCCAATCGCGCTTAGTCACCCGCCAGCGGGTTTTAGGATTTTCCTCCAGCAATTGCAAACTTTTTTTCTGTTTTTCCTTGGATAAATGCATCCAGAACTTCAAGATCAGCGCGCCTTCGTCAGTCAGCATTTTTTCCAGACGTTTAGCGCGTTCCATACTTTGGTCAAACTCAGCCGCGTCGGTTCGCCCCGCTACCCGATTCAGTATCGGCCAGGTATACCAAGAGCCAAGAAACACCCCTATCTTGCCTTTGGGCGGAAGTGCTCGCCAGAACCGCCACATCATGGGCCGGTCAAGTTCTTCGTCGGAAGGTTCGCCCATCCCATGAGTTTGAATAAAGCGGGGATCCATCCATTCGTTAAGCAGATTGACGGTTTCACCCCTTCCTGCGCCATCCAGTCCGCCGATCAAAATGATAACCGGAAACCTTGACTGCTTTGCCAAAGCTATCTGCGCCGCTAGCAGTGCCTCTCGTAATTTGGGCTCTTCCTTATCGTAAGTTGCCTTATCTATTTTGTGTCCAAGTTCCGCCGATTCAAACATGACATTGTTCCTGATATTGAAAAGTTATGATTATAGGTAACCGTTCAGTCACAGATAAACACAGACTTATTAAGTTTAATATTATAGGCGAACCATTTCCCTAAAAACCCCAGTTCGGTAACTTTATAGGCAAAACTTACAGCATTACTTTTAGTTATAACTCAATCCTTTTTTACACGCAGGTTAAACAATTTTTCATTGTTGATTTTATTTCACTCGCATTGCCAAGATAACTTGTGGTTATAAATAACGTCCCTAAATCCATTTAAACTCTTTATAATGACCTAATAACAAGACTTCAGGGCATGCCCATATTCTATGACTAATTTGATTAAAGCGCTCTCAATACGTTTGGACAAACTGAACACAAACGGTCAACAGCAACTGCTTTGCGGTGGGCTTAAAGGCATAGAAAAGGAAAGCCTGCGCATTTCCAATGAAGGATTTATCTCCCAGACAACGCATCCCAAAGCACTGGGCTCGGCATTAACCCATCCCTACATCACTACGGATTATTCTGAAGCCCTGATCGAATTAATTACTCCGCCGTTTGCCGATATAAAAGATTCGCTGGAATACTTACGCAACATACACCAGTTTGTCTATGAACATCTGGATAACGAAATTCTACTGGGGGCAAGTATGCCCTGTGGTATTTTTGGTGATTTAAGCATTCCCATCGCCAAATACGGTTTGTCCAACATAGGCCGCATGAAGCACGTTTACCGACATGGCTTATGGCATCGCTACGGAAGAACCATGCAATCGATTGCGGGCATCCATTTTAATTATTCGGTACCCGAAGCCTTATGGCCGGCTTTACATGCTCAACAAAACAGCCCGCTTAGTCTTGCCCAATACACCGATGATGCCTATTTTGGCCTGATCAGAAATTTTCAGCGCATGGGCTGGTTAATACTCTATCTGTTTGGCGCGTCCCCTGCAATTTGCAAAAATTTCTTCAATAGCCGTCCTTCCCTTATGTCGCAATTTGATGAATTCGACAACGGCACGCTTTACCATCCTTATGCCACTTCGCTCCGCATGAGTGACATCGGCTACAAGAGCGAAAATCAGGCTAATCTCAAAATTGACTACAACTCAATAGAAGGCTACGTCAAAAGCTTGAGCGCAGCCATAAACACACCGTATCCAGAGTACGAAAAAATAGGTGTTCAGGTTGAAGGAAAATACCGCCAGTTAAACAGCAACATTTTGCAGATTGAAAACGAGTTTTACAGCACGATCCGCCCCAAACAAATCATCCAACCCTGCGAAAAACCAACCTTGGCGCTTAAGCGTCGTGGCGTTCGCTATATAGAAATGCGCTCACTGGATCTGGATTTGTTTAACCCAATCGGAATTGATGAAGATAAGGCTCGCTTCATTGAGGCGCTGCTGCTCACTTGTTTGTTACAGGACAGTCCGCACACTTCAGATAAGGAGCAACAAACTAACAACGCCAATCAATTGGCCGTTGCCCATTTAGGCAGAAAACCCGGCCTTGAGCTTGAAAGAAACAATCAAAAAATCCTTTTGCGCGACTGGGCCAATGAAATTCTTGAATCCATGCAAGCCGTATCTGCAATTCTCGATCAAGACGATGCCGAAAAACCATACAGTTCTGCCTTGGTAAAGCAACAACGCCTGATTGACAATCCCGATTTAACCGCCTCCGCACGAATGCTGGAACAGATGAGACAGCTCAGTCAACCCTTTTCCCGTTTCGCATTAAATATCTCAGCCCAACATGAGCAATATTTTAAACTGAATAAACTGGATACAATTAAAACTCGTCAGTTTAATGAAATGGCTACAGAATCCCAAATCAAACAGCAAGAAATTGAAAACAAAGATCAAATTCCATTTGATGATTTCTTGAAACAATATTTTTTGCAAGCCTGAATTAACAAATACCCCTATAGCGTTACCTAGACAGCTTTGATTCCAACACGCTCCGGTGTCATTTTGGTATCCAAAGCTGGCTTGGATTCTTTAAAGCCAAGTGACTTAACAACAAGGAAAAACACGCATGACAACATTTGATATAGCCCACTTACAAACCGAACTAAACCAGAAAAACCCCCGCATCATACTAAAAAAAGCACTGGAACTATTTGATAATATAGCAATATCTTTCAGCGGCGCTGAAGATGTGGTACTAATCGACATGGCTTTGGCGATCCGGAAAGACATACAGATTTTTTCTTTGGACACAGGGCGCTTGCATCCTGAAACGTATCGTTTTATTGAAAAAGTCAGGAAGCATTATCAAATCAATATCGAACTGTTGACACCAAACCGAGATGTATTGGATAGCTTTGTTACAAACAAAGGCCTGTTTAGTTTTTATGAAGACGGCCATCAGGAATGTTGCGGTATTCGTAAGGTTGAACCCTTAAAGCGCAAACTGGCCCAGGTAGACGCCTGGATTACCGGTCAACGTAAAGATCAAAGCCAGGATACCCGGCAAGCCGTTCCTGAAGTACAACTAGACACTGCCTTTTCTGACGATCAGCATCCGCTGGTTAAGTTTAATCCACTACTAAACTGGAATTCGGCGCAAGTCTGGGATTATATTGAAGCTTATCAAGTGCCTTATAACGACTTACACCAAAAAGGCTTTATCAG
>CAIKYI010000116.1 GCA_903831545.1 uncultured Methylobacter sp.
CAGCATTTCCGATAATGACAGTTCGGGCTGCGATCATGTTATCGGCGCGAATCAACGACAAGGGAAACGCTCGCCTGGGAGCTACCAGGCTAAATCTGCCCAATTTATAGCCAAAACATTGCTGAAGCTCGGCTAAAAAGTCCATCTCACTGCCCGACATTAATGCCGCAGCATCTTCATTGCTGCGAGTCCAGACTACGGAACAATAATTTTTTTCAATCGGCAATAAAGCTAATGGCCCCGAGCGGGTAAATCGCTCAAAGGCAATGTTATTGTGGGGCAGAGATGATTTTACCGTGGTTACCAGGGCAGTCTGCCCATATTCAGTGGTGTGCTGGGCTATTTCCAATAACTTCCGTACCGAAGAATTACCGCCATCGGCACCTACCAAAAGTTTGGCGGCTAAGCTTAATGATTCATCTCCACGTTTCAGGCTGACATTAACAGTCGAATTACCGGCCATCAACCCAACCAGACGGGCCGGGCTAATGAGCTCTATCTGCGCTTCAGCTACTCGCTTGGCGACATGCGTTTCGATGTCTCTTGCTGTAATTACATAGCCCAGGGCCTCTACATTTTCATTTTCTGCAGCAAGCCTGACTTTACCGAAATGACCCTGATCGGAAACATGAATTTTCTTGATGGCTGTGGCGGCGTGAATGATATCCGACCAAATGCCCAGCCTCTCGAGCATTTTTACGGTGCCGGCAGCCAAAGCCAAGGCCCTGTCGCCAGCCGGAGACTCATGCTGTTGTTCGCGGGTATTGGCTTCAATAATGGCTATCTTGAGACCGGTATTTTTTAATGCCAGCGCCAGACAGTTACCTGCCAAACCGCCACCTGCAATCAATAAATCATAATCCTGTTGCATCAATTCGCCTGCATTATGTTTTCAATGTCTTCAATGGTCTTGGGTGCTACACCCGTCAAAACTTCGTGCCCCGAAGCGGTAACCAGAATATCATCTTCGATACGTATGCCAATACCCCGCCATTGCTCGTCAACAGTCAGGCAATCTGCGGGAATGTACAAGCCAGGCTCGACGGTCAGCACCATGCCTGGCTCCAGAATACGCCATTCCTTATCGACTTTATAATCCCCGACATCATGTACATCCATGCCCAACCAGTGGCCAATTCGGTGCATGTAAAATTGTTTATATTTTTCATCCTTTATCAACTTGGTCACTCTGCCCTTAAGCAATCCCAGTGACACCAAGCCTTTGGTGAGTACCTCAACTGATGCGTCATGCGCCAAATGCCACGGCAAGCCGGGTTTGATTTGTGCGATTGCCGCAGCCTGGGCATCCAAAACCAGTTGATACAGCTTTTTTTGTGGCTCACTGAATCGCCCGGAAACCGGAAAAGTGCGGGTAATATCGGCCGCGTAATGGTCACATTCAGCACCGGCATCAATTAACAATAAATCACCGGCTTTTAATTTATCGGCATTTTCAGTGTAATGCAGTACACAGGCATTTTTTCCGCCAGCCACAATTGACGGATAAGCAACTGCACGCAAACCATTCTGAATAAAATGATAAATAATTTCCGATTCTATCTGATATTCGTAAAGCCCGGGCTTGCATTTCTGCATGGCCTTAACATGCGCTTTGGCAGACACATCCGCCGCACGACGCATAAGTAGAAGTTCTTCCGGACTTTTGAACAGCCGCATTTCATGTAATACGTGTTCCAGCGAAACCAACTCGCCGGGTGCATTAACGCCGGTTCTGGACTGGCTGCGGATATTATTTATCCAGACCAATAAACTGTGATCGAGATCGGAATTTCGGCCCATGGGATAATAAACCTTGCCCTTGTCTTCCAACAAGCCTGGCAAAATATCGTCCAGATCTTCGATAGGAAAAGAATCATCAGCCTTATAATGTCTGGTAGCACCTTCAAGTCCGGCGTGAGCGCCTTCCCATAAAGCCTTTTTTTCATCAAATTCACGGCAAAACAAAATATATTCGCCCTGTTTGCGCCCGGGTATAAAAACAGCCAGGGAATCAGGCTCATTAAAGCCGGTCAAATAATAAAAATCGCTATCCTGCCGAAACGGATAATCTACATCCCGGTTACGTGTTCGGGTTGCTGCACTACCAATCAGGGCAATATTGCCAACGCCGATATGTCGCATTAATTGTTTACGACGTTTTTTAAATTCACTTTGTTTCATTATAAGGGGCAGCTAAAAGGTCCAAGGTTCAAGGTAAAAGGCGGAAGTTAAAAAGTTATTTACCTTGTACCTTTTACCTTGGGTCTTTCATCTAAATTGTTTATTTCACTCCGCAGTAATAAAACAGCTGATCTGATGTACTCCGAGATTTCCATGAAGTCACTCTCATCTTCCTCGCCTTCTGCCTCGGTATCGAGTTTTGTGAATTCAATAATGTCTTTTATTATTTCTTTCGCATCCTTGGACCAAGCAGCTTCGATATGATTAAAACTTATGCCTATAAGAAAACCCTGACACCAATGGGTTAAGGCCTCAACCTGTTCGCTTAATAAAGTTTCATCGTCAGGCAAAAACAAATCAAAGTCGAACTCATCGCTAGCCAGTAAGCTTTGCGTCTCCTCGAACAAAGATTCCAGCGTCGCGCGGTTCTCATTATCTAATGGTGTACCATTAAAAAACAACTCGGTAAGCCATTCAGCACTTTGAACCTGATCATTGACGCACAACATGCCGGTCGCCATGCCGTGGGCTTGCGCAGCAGACAGTTCATCATCACTTTGTACAACTATTGCATTAATTA
>CAIKYI010000117.1 GCA_903831545.1 uncultured Methylobacter sp.
AACCATGATCAATCCTCTTGCGTTAAAAAGACTAAAATTGAAAATATTATCGAAAGATATAGAGATGAGTCACAACCCGGTACAAACTTGATAACACTTTAAAAAAAGCAAGGGGGCGTGAAAAATTTGAAAGGGACTTTAACCTGTTTACCAAAGCTAATCTATTCGTAGAGTTGCGTAGGCGTAAGCCACAAGGGAGGGAAGCTGTTTATAGCTTGTAGGGGGAAACAGAATTGTAGTCTGGATGAAGCGCTGCAGAATCGAAGATTGGAGGACATTCTCCCCGATTCCGCTGCGCTCCAGCGAGGCTAAAGTTTTTGATTTGCTTGATACCTGAAAGTCATCAATTCATTTTAAAAAATGATTAACGCTATTGAATCTGTGGTACTTGTGCTGTATTTGAGCTAATAAAAAGTGACTGATCTGACACATCATCTGGTTTGCTAAGGGCTCCCAATAACACAGTGTCATGGCCATAAATGTCTGGATAAAAGTTCAGGTTATCAGTGTGGTCATAAAACGCCGTAGTATAAAAAAACAGCACCGGTATGGGTTTTTTGAGTAGCACGCGTTGAGTTTTTGGGGTGTTCAGGGCTGTTTTGATGGTGTCAGAGGTCCAGTTATCCTGGTCTTTTAGCGCAAATTCAGCCAGTTTCTGTGGGTTTTCGACGCGTACGCAGCCATGACTGAAATCCCTGCGCGACCTGCTAAACAAGGCGTTTGAAGGTGTGTCGTGTAAATAGACATCGTCTTTGTTAGGGAAAATAAATTTTACTCTGCCCAAAGCATTTTTTCCGCCAGGCCGTTGTCTGATTCTTAGTTTTCCTTCCTTAAGCAGGCTCATGGTTTCCTGATTAAAGGCCGTGGGTTTTTCCGAATCGCGAAAAACCGATACCAGTTCCATGTTTTCCTTATCAAGATAGTGATTGTTTTGTACTAATTTGGGCAACAGTTCATTTTTTATGATGCTGTAAGGCACATTCCAGTAAGGCATAAAATCGATAAAATGCATTTCTGCCATTAACACCGGCGTTTGTGTTTTTAGCGCATTGCCGACTACAACCCGCATGTTTAAGACATTGGTATCGTTCGGATTAAGCATGTCAAACGCCCATAATTGAAAGGCGGGAATATTAACGATGATTGAGGCACCGGTATTAAGTGCAGGTAACCAGCGTAATCTTTCCATCGCCAATTCGATTTGTGTGACGCGTTGGCTTAGCGGGATATTGAAAGCAGCGACTGAACCTTTGCCTATTTGTCCGTCAGCGGTGAGTCCATGGCGGCTTTGGAATTTTTTAACGCCTGCAACGATTGAGTTAGTATAGGTCGTTGATTTTTCGGTAGTTGTAATTGTCTTGTCTTCAGGTAAATCACCTATCGTGATTAAAAAACGGCGTAGTTGATTGATTTGCGGGTGAGATTCACCGGGGCGCAGTGTTTCTTTGGCTTCAAATTTAAACGGTGTCGCGTTGGCGGCAAGTTGACGGTAATTTGCCAATGCCGGCTTTAACTGTTGATACTGTTTTAATTTGGGTTCGACGGCAATTGGTAAGTCAGCCAGATTTTTTTGTTCCAGACTGTTTTTAATCAGCATTGGCAAGTCAATCAGCTTTTTTTCGCGTAACTTAAGGTTGAAATTAATGCCCTGCGGATTAACGCGTCCATAATGCAAGTCATGCAAAAAACGTAGCATCGAGATACTTAGCGCGGTATCGTACAAGGCCAGTTCTTTGTAGGCATCGGGCTTAAGCTTTAAGACGGGCTGTAGTTTTTGCCATAATGTTTCGGTGTCGTAATTTTTAGGATTCAAGCCGTGGGCCGTGGCGTTTGCCAGCAGAACCAGGGCTTCATTGATGTTTTTTTCTGTATCCGGAGTGCCAAGCCATAGCAACTGGTTGTTTGACAGTTTATAAAGGGATTCAAGATCATCAGTGCGATTTTGAAAGCCGGATAAAAGCAAATAAGGATGCTGTTTTGA
>CAIKYI010000118.1 GCA_903831545.1 uncultured Methylobacter sp.
ATTTACAACCTTCTCTACGTTTTCTCTGGAAACTTTTTATTTAATTGAACAAGGCCAGTTAAGCAAAGCGGCATTGAATATCTTTACCAGCGTAAGTGCCTGCGTCTTGGCCATCTGGATCGGATTGCTCTGCGGCCGGGGATTGTTTTATTATTCAGAGGGGGTTTTTCAATGGTCTGGCGGCATTGTTCCGTATGCCTTGATGATCATTAACGCCCTGGGCGCTTTTTTGATCAGCATCATAGCCACGGTTTTGTTACAAAAAGTGGCGCTCTCCGTGGAATACCGTGTGGTCTTGACCGTGATGCTAGTCGGCGTTTTCTTAACCCTGTCCGGTTTGTATCTACTGCTGTTTTTGGTAGAAAAAGGCTATTCCTTCGATACCCATTTAAACCTGATGCTAGGTACTTTTGTCAGCAATGGCCTGCTGTGCATTTTTGTCATCTGGATGGGTTTGCTGGCAGGAAAACAGGTTTAACCCTTGCCGCTCTCAACTTTATTTTTAATTTTAAGGTACTAATTTAGTCATGTTAGATCCCCGTTTATTTAGAAACGAACTTGATTTTGTTAAGGAACAACTGAACCGACGTTCATTCGTTTTTAATTCGGAACATTATTTAGAGCTGGAAGCCCGACGCAAAGACATCCAGATCAAAACCCAGGAATTACAAAACGATCGCAACAGTCGCTCAAAAGCTATCGGCATGGCCAAGGCCAAAGGCGAAGATGTGCAACCGCTTTTGGATCAGGTGCAACATTTGGGTGACGAGCTTAAGGCCGCTGAAACAGAATTATCTGACATTCAGGCAGAAATGACGGCTTTGATGGAAAGTATTCCAAACCTGCTTGACGAATCGGTTCCGAACGGCAAAAGTGAAGACGATAATATCGAACTCAGCCGTTGGGGCGACATTCCGGCTTTTGATTTTGAAGCCAGAGATCATGTAGATTTAGGTACAAAGATAGGTTTGGAGTTTGAGCTGGGCGTTAAAATAGCCAGCGCCCGCTTTGTGGTTTTAAACGGCCCCTTGGCACGTTTGCAAAGAGCCATTATCCAGTTGATGCTCAACACTCACACTGACGAACATGGTTACACAGAAACTTATGTGCCTTTTTTAGTCAATGCCGACAGTTTGCGCGGCACCGGACAGTTGCCCAAGTTTGAAGCGGATTTGTTCAAAGCCAGCGATGATCCGGCTTTATACCTGATTCCTACTGCCGAAGTACCGGTCACCAACATCGTCAGAGACGTTATTATTGAGGCCAAAGACCTGCCGCTCAAGTTTGTCTGTCATAGTCCCTGTTTTCGCAGTGAAGCCGGTGCTTATGGCCGCGACGTCAGAGGCATGATTCGCCAGCATCAATTTGAAAAAGTCGAAATCGTCCAAATCGTAAAACCCGAAGATTCAGCTGCAGCCCATGAAACGTTGACCAAGCATGCAGAAGTCATTTTACAAAAACTGAAATTGCCATATCGCAGAATGTTGTTATGCGCAGGCGATACCGGTTTTTCCTCGTCCAAAACTTATGATCTGGAAGTCTGGTTGCCGGGGCAAAATGCGTATCGGGAGATATCCTCTTGCAGCAATTTTAAGGATTTCCAGGCGCGCCGCCTGCAAGCCCGTTGGCGTAACCCTGAAACCGGCAAACCCGAACTGGTGCACACCTTAAACGGCTCCGGTCTGGCGGCTGGTAGAACGTTGATTGCGGTAATGGAGAATTATCAGGATGCCCAGGGTCGAATTCATATACCCGAGGCATTACGTCCTTATATGGGTGGGCTGGACGTTATTGAATAACAAAAAGCTCGCTTAGGTTTATAGCGTTTAAATAGCAGAACTTAATTTAATCAACAGTGCTGCAATCAGGGCAGTTTGCAGCACGCCGACACCCACTACCCAGCGCACTAATTCGGCTTTAGTTTCAACTATTTTTAATTCGGTGTCTTTGATACGCGATTCCAATCGAAATTCCAGCTCCTTTAAGTCTCGCTTAGTGGCTAAATCGTCAAACTGATAATCATGCTTGGCTTGCTCTTCGCTGAATCCGACGTTTTTCAGCTCCTTGATAAACTCGTGGGTATCAAAAGTTATCGTGCTCATTACAAAGCTCCTATTAATTTTATGCACATGAAATTAAGCTTTAGATTATAACTACTTCTTTATTTTAAAAGAAAAGAAATGGTACGAAATACCTCGGCAAACATGTCGTGAGTCAGCCGTTTAGTCTGCACGTTGTAACGACTGCTATGGTAAGAATCAACCAGGATTCGGCCATCTGGCAACGTATGTTGGGCATTATGGGCAAACTTGGCGCTGCTTTGTTTTAAACCATAGGCTTTTAATACCGCCTGATGGGCAACCAAACCTAAAGCCAGGATGACCGCCTGTTCTGGCAGGGTTTTTAATTCTGCTGCCAAATATTGATTGCATTGATTAATTTCAGTTGTAGTCGGTTTATTCTGTGGTGGCAGGCATTTAACTGCATTGGTGATCCGGCAGTTCTTAAGCACCAGGCCGTCGACCAAGGACTCGGATTTTATCTGATTACTGTATCCAAACTCGTAAAGCGCTTCATAGAGAAGCAATCCGGCATAATCGCCGGTAAATGGCCTGCCGGTGGCATTGGCACCATGCATTCCGGGCGCCAATCCGACTATCAGCAATTGGGCAGCACTATCGCCAAACGGTGCAACCGGGCGGGCATGATAAGCCGGATGCTTTTGTTTAACCTCGCATAGAAACTCATCCAGCCGTTTACACTGTCTGCAATTTTGATCGAATATCGGTTTTGAATACATGTTCTGATTAACTTGAGTGTTGATGCTGATGTTAGTGGTTTGCTTGCATTGAGAAATTGTTTACCTGATTCCCTTCTGAAACCAGCAATTGTAATTTCTCCAGCCTGGGCAGTTTTTTTATGGCGATTTCCCGTTTGCTGGCTGAACTCCGATCATGGCCGATTTCAACATAAACCAGTTGCTTAGGCTGTCTGCCGCGAAAATATTTGGCGCCCTGCCTCTCTAAATGTTGCTTAAAACGCCGCGCAACATCAACGGTAATACCCGTATAAAGCGTCTCATCGCTACAAAGGATAATATAAACCTGCCAAGTCACTTTGGTTACCCGACCGTTAATAATCTGAAAGTGATTTGGGAGGTATCGCCGCGCGCAAGGCATTCAAAACCGCAAACACATCGATAATTTCCTGGGTAATGGCGCCAGCCACTGGCGTCAAATACCCCAGGCCGGCAAATATCATACCGACTAAACTCAGCACCATGCCGCCCACTGCGCTTTGCAAAGCGATTTTTCGCATGCGTTTGCCAATATGAAACAACTCATCCACTTTTAACAACGAGCTGTCCATAATCACCGCATCCGCAGATTCACCGGTAATATCGCTATTCTGCCCAAAGGCAATACCGATTGTTGCAGCGGTTAGAGACGGCGCATCATTTATGCCATCGCCCAGAAATATGGTTTTTGCCAGTTTGGTTTCAGCACGTACCAATTCCAGTTTCTGCTCGGGACTCTGACTAAAATGAACATACTCAATGCCGACTTTTTCGGCCAGATAACGAACTTCCGATTCCCGGTCGCCGGAAACCAGCATGACTTTGTCAAACAGATGACTGGGGCGCAAATGATTAATAAAAGACGAACTATCAGTACGTACTTCATCCCGAAATTGCAAGGTAGCCGCGTAAGCTTCATCAATCAGGACAACGCATTCCAGGCCGCCGGTAAGGGGTGGAAGCACCTCAATAATTCCAGGATGCAGCTCAAGAAACTTTTTACGGCTGGTAATCTGAATTTGCTTGCCTGCCACATTGCCTTTAAGTCCGGCACCCGGCAATTCGGTAATTTGACTAACTTCCAACAAGCCTAAATTGGCTTTTTCTGCCGCTTGAACAATTGCACTGGAGAGCGGATGCTTGGAATAGCGCTCTAGACTCGCGATTAAAACCAACACGTCATACTCATTATGCCCTGCCCCCGGAATAAGTGCGGTCAGAACCGGACGACCATAAGTCAAGGTGCCGGTTTTATCAAAAATCGCAGTGCGACAAGTGCCGATGGTTTCCAGAATGGCCGGATTCTTGATGATAATTTCTCGCCGCGCCGCCAGAGAAATTGAACTGATGATGGTAACCGGTATGCCTATCAGTAAC
>CAIKYI010000119.1 GCA_903831545.1 uncultured Methylobacter sp.
AACCTTAAATTAATCTTAACTAATCTGGCAAGTACTGCCTTTAAAAGGACAACACAAATGCCGTTTAACATTAAAATAATTAAAAACAATAGCCTATCAACAATATTTCACTAAAATTTGCTTCGGTTTTATGTAAGTAAAATCTGACATTCAGCAATAAATGAAGGCATCCGCCGACTTTTTCTGATTTGCCACTGCTGGAATTAAGTTTGTCTTGAGTAAACTATTGTTATACTGGAGTCGATTTCACTATCGCTACTAATGGACGACACCTATGCGTAAAAAAGCCATTAAACCTTCCACCTATCTGACCGAAGTAAAAGCGCTCTCGGATCGAATTGTCAAGGCTCAACAGCCGATTCGCATTCTTGATGCCATCAAATGGGATGACCATATAAAACAGGAATTTTTTGATGGGCATTGTAAAAAATCACCGATAGTGACACCTGATTATTATCAAAAACGTCCTTTGGGTTTTGACCCTAACGATAAAAAACAGGAGTTTTATCAAATTGAGCGCGATTTAATGCGCAAACTTGGCCAACTCAATCCACTCAGCGTCATTATGCGCCGCATGTGCAAAGAATATCTTGACGTGGTGCGTATGCTGGAGGCCAGAGGCAAGCCGACTTTCTCAAATATTTCACAGGAGTTATACGGCTCGTCCCAGGATGTTTTTCATGTTGGCGATCCGACTATTGCCGATCTGGGCAGCATGATGGAAGGTACTTTAACAGAACTGTTAAAGCTGGATTTTCTGAACGAGGAAGCCAAAACCATCAACGGTACCGATGCAGTTATCATTCTGAACGAAAAAATCGATGCCGTATTTCCCGGCGCCGGTCTTCGGGCCATGCTCAGTGACGGTATTGTCGCAGATGCCGCGGCAGGCACCGACTACATCAAAATACGCGCTGATGCGATGTTCAACATGCGCGATCTGCGGGTACTTGAAGTTCACGAAATCTGGGTACATTTGGGTACTACGCTTAACGGTCTGGCCCAACCTTACTGCACTTTTCTCGGCAAAGGTACACCATCCGCAACCATTACCCAAGAGGGACTGGCGGTATTAATGGAAATATTAACTTTCAGTTCCACGCCAAACCGACTGATGCGTTTAATCAATCGAGTACGCGCCATAACCCTGGCCGAAGAGGGAGCTGATTTTATGGATATCTTTTATTTTTTCAAGGAAAAAGGCCTGGATAATGAAGATAGCTATACGCTAAGCAGTCGCGTATTTAGAGGTAGCAGCTCTAACGGTAATCCGTTTACCAAAGATCTGACTTATATCAAAGGCTTTGTGCTGACCTATAACTTCATGCGCCTTGCGGTAAGCATGGGCAAACCGGATCGTATCCCCCTTCTGTTTTGCGGAAAGACCATGATTGAAGATATGAAGGTGCTAGCGGATCTGGTTGAAGAAGGCACAGTTATAGCGCCTATCTTCTTGCCTCCCCAGTTTAAGGATCTGATGGGGCTTTCGTCCTGGTTAAGCTTCAGTCGCTTCCTGTCGTCGATGAATTTCCGGCAATTGGAACAGGATTATGCCAATGTTTTATGATGAAGCATGATTTATGAATATATACTTCACGCAGTCAAAATTCGAAATTTATGGTGGAGTTATTTTATTCAAGGACAAACCACAAAAACAGGCGCATAGCAAGTTATGCAACTGTTTTGGTGAGGCCGCCATTGGGAAAAAATAGCCGTTCTTAAACCCGAATTGTGACTGCTTGGAGTATAATTACCAACGGAAGACACTGGTATTTTCCATAAATATAGCATCCCCTGACGCTTAGGGAACATGAGCAAAATGACTGCTAGAGCACTCTTTGTTCCATTCCCGGATTCAGACTCCCGGCTCATGCTTATCATTACAACAATAAAGGACAACTCATGAAGACATCCAAAATACTCTGCATCTTTTTTATCACCTCGTGCCTGACTTTCAACACAAGTTATGCAGTAGACCATAGCATGCACGGCGGCAGTAAAAGTGGTAGTGGCGGCAGCGAAAATAGTTGTGCAAAACCCCAATTTACCAAATTTAGCCCGGATAATTTAGCGACTGTAAGTCCCGGTTCGACTTTCTCATTTTACGCTTTTAATGTTGTCAAACCCGAACAAATTGAAGTTACGGTAAAAACTATTCCCGTAACAGTGACCACGGAAGATAAAGATAATTTCTATCTGGTAAAAGGAACATTGCCTGCCGATTTGAAGAACACAATCGCAAGAATCAATATAAAAGTTAACGCCAAACTGCCAAGATGTGATGGTGAAAATGGCTGGCTGGTCAAAATTTCAGAATAATCGTAAATGGTGCTTAAAATAGAACACTCATAATAACAGTTATAACTGAATATACTCTAAGCCCCCATAAATACAAAAAAATCAAGATCGGGTTAGGTTGCTCTAACCCGACAACTGTTTGAGAGTATTGGGATACGTTATTGCTAACCCAACGCTTACGGGGCTTTTTTAATTTATTAAAAATCTGCAACCGTAACTGCATACCGTATAAAAACCGAATCTTTTATATGCATGGTCTTTAACAACCTTGACTTAGACTCTTTAGAAATCTGCTTAAATCAGTATAATCAGCGTTATACATACTCTCATTAAATAAGCGCCAGCAAAGCTGTTTTTTTGTTTCTTGTAAAACTTTTGCAGAGAAAACGTCTTACTTGCCACCACACACAATATTAACTTTTGAGCACATTTTATGTCTGAAAATCAATCCATTAAACATTGTGTAGCCTATTGTCTGGCACAAAGTTTTGATATCAATGCGTTGTCAAAACTGCTTTCCGACTCCACACTGATCCGCATCATTAAAGGCGCACTGCTCATTGAGGGTGATCATTGCTGGTCTATCGTTTTTGCCTATGGCGCAGTTGTTCACTGGAATGTCAGTTCAGAACAGCAAACAAAACTGCATCATTTATTGCTGGAACATTCAGAAAATCCGTTAACTGCGACAGAAGAAGATAACTTTACTTTCGCACTCGATTGTCCGAATACTCGCATTATTGAAGATCATATTGAAATTGAATCTTCAGATCCTATTCTGATATTTTCCTTGTCGCAGGGCATGGCGCAATCGATCAAACTGGCCTCCTTTGAAACCAATGCCATCACCACCATCAACAACACCAGCTATATTCCCAGGTCGTTAGCCGAAAATGGCAGTATCAAATTAAGCCGTAATAAAATAGCCAAAATTCGTGGACAACTGTTTCTAACCAAAAGCGACATTATTTTAAATTACGACTTGCTGGATACGCCTGATTTCTTTTGGGAATATCCAGAATATGAAGCTTTTTACGGCATCACTGCAAAATATCTGGAAATAACCCCGCGCACCGACGTGCTGTCAAAAAAGCTGGAAACGATTCATGAACTTTTTGAAATGCTGGCGGACGAACAAAAACACCGACATTCGACGATACTCGAATGGATCATTATATGGCTG
>CAIKYI010000120.1 GCA_903831545.1 uncultured Methylobacter sp.
ATGCCAAAATTACTGCGGTAGCCTGCGGCCAAACAAAATCAGCCAAAAAAAACACCAATGCGCACACGCCGCCTACCAGCCAGCCAACCAATGGGAGATAAACAGCAGCTTGGGGTAATTGCCGGTAATCCAGTGAGGCAGGATGTGGCAAGCGGGTGTAGAAGCTTAGCGCCAGGAAGAATAGTTTTAAATTAGGCATTTATTGTAAGCAAACGGGACGCCGGAGCGTCCAATAAGTTAGGAAAAACGTCGTCATCTCGGCATGGATTGCCGAGATCCAGGAACCATGGTGGGTAACTTATAATCACATCCATCTGATCTGGTTTCCAGCCTTGCCTCGCTTTGCTCCCCCTGCCGGAATGGTGGTTCAACTTAATGGCAGTGACACCGGAACGTGAGAACGATGGAAGTTGAAGAAATTCACTTTTCATTCGTATTTTTACATCACCGTTTCATAACTTACTATTTTTAGCTCACCGGATTTATAGGAAACCCATCTTTTTTGGGCTTCTTCAAGCCAAATAGAATCCATTTTAAGAGTAGGCGAAAGATTTAAGCTAACAAACCTTGTGCCTTGCACCTTGATCCTTTTATCTGCTTTCAACGATCAACCCCTGCCTCATCAAACGTAGCCATCTCATTTAAAAACAAGACGGCCGATTGCAATAGCGGGTACGCAAGGGCAATGCCGGAACCTTCACCCAAACGCAAGTCCATATTCAGCAAGGCTTTTACCTTAAAGTGCTGTAATAAAGCCTGATGTCCCTGTTCGCCGGACACATGGCTGAACACACAATAATCCGGCATATTCGGATGCATTTTATAAGCAACCAACAAGGCGCTACTGGCAATAAAACCATCAACTAAAACCAGCATGCCCAGTTCGGCGGCTTTGAGATACGCGCCAACCATCATGGCGATTTCAAAACCGCCAAATGTCGCCAACACCTCTAAAGGCGTTGTCAGGTTTTGATGCCGGATTAAAGCCTGCTGCAATACGGCAAGCTTATTGTGCAATTGTCGATCGTTTAAACCGGTGCCGCGACCCACACATTGTTCCAAGGGCAAGTCGGTTAAGCAATGCATCACTAAAGAAGCTGACGAGGTATTGCCTATACCCATTTCGCCAAAGCCAATGCAATTGCAGCCCTCTTCATATTGACGCAACACCAGATCGGCACCAGCTTGAAGGGCTTGAGTGCACTGGTCATAGCTCATTGCCGGATCGGTTAAAAAGTTCTTTGTGCCGTTGCCGATTTTTGCGGCAATCAGATTTGGATGGTTGCCCAACTCGGCTTTGACGCCCGCATCGACGATCAATAACGCTATCTTATGTTGCCGGGCAAAAACACTGATCGCCGCGCCACCCAACAAAAAGTTGGCAACCATTTGCGCGGTAACCGTTTGGGGATAAGCACTGACTCCGGCGGCAACGATGCCATGATCTCCGGCAAAAATAAGAATGCAGGGCTTATTTAATCCAGGGCTAAGACTGTTTTGCACGCGACCAATTTGTAACGCCAGTGTTTCCAGTTGTCCCAATGAGCCCAAGGGCTTGGTTTTTTGGTCTATTTTGTTTTGTAAGGCAGCATCAAGCGCAGAGGATAGCGGGGAAATTACAAAATCTGGGTGCACGGTGTATTCCAAATGTTTTCAAATAATAAATCATTAAGGTTCTTACGCTCCGCCCAGTGCTGTTGTTCAAGCATCGGTTTGTCGTAAAAATTATCCACATGGCCCAGACATAAAATCGCGAACGGCTGACTGTCTTCCGGCATGCTCAGTAAGGTTTTCAGTGCTTCCGGTTCAAACATCGACACCCAACCCAAGCCCAAACCTTCTGCGCGTGCTGCCAGCCACATGTTTTGTATGGCACAGGCCAGCGAAGCCAAATCCATTTCCGGCAAGGTCCGACGACCAAAGACATGCGCTTGCCGCTGTTCACATAAAGCCGCGACCAGCACTTCTGGACATTCCAGTATGCCTTCCACTTTAAGCTTCATAAATTCCTCTTCACGCTCATTCAAAGCCTGGGCGGTCAGGATGCGTTCCCGGTCAACCAACGTGTGTATGGCATTTCTAAGCTCCGGGCAACTGATGCGCATAAATCGCCAAGGCTGCATAAAACCAACGCTGGGAGCATGATGCGCGGCCTTAAGCAATCGGAGTAACAATTCGGGAGCTATCGGGTCCGGTAAAAAATGACGCATATCACGACGCTCATAAATAGCTCGGTAGACGGCGGCACATTCGGCGTCAGAATAGCGGTTTTGGGTCATGCATGTGGTAAAAGATGAAAGGTGAAAAACCAAAGACAAAAAGAGTTTCTCACCCTTTGCCTTTCGCCTTGTTTATCAGACATTATACGGATGAACTGCCTCAAAACCATGCACTTTGGCTTTGGTGGTAAAAACAGGTGGAATCCAGGCGTCCTGTTTTTCGCCTGCCAGAAACTCGGCCAACCATAAAGCCTGATTGCGTATCGGCAAAACATAGGGATACAGTTTTCCGTCCGGCAACTCCACGACATCGCCCAACGCATAGATGGATTCATCACTGGTTTGCAAATACGGATTAACCTTGATGCCTCTGCCGGTTTCCAGACCGGCAAGTTCGGCCAGTTCGGAGCGAGGCTTAAAACCACACGCCACGATTAAACCGTCAAATTCAGTCGTTACCTCAGTTCTTACGCAAACCTTGCTGTCTTCCCTGATAAAATTGCGTGCTTCCTGATTAAACAAGACCTTAACACCGGAATCCTGCAACACTTTGAGCAATAAAGCAGAATCATCAACGACCAATTGACGTTCCATTAAACGATCCGAGCCATGAAACAAGGTAACCTTATCGCCGGCAACAGCCAAATCTGATGCCACTTCGCAACCGATTAAGCCGCCACCAATAATCGCCCACTCAGGCTTTTGATTTTTGTTTAAAAAATTTTGCCGAAACTTACGCAGCGCTTTTAAATCAACCAGACTGTTCATACAAAAAAACAGGTCACTGTAGGGTTTAAACTGCGGAGGAATAAATGCGGATGAACCCGGCGCAAGAATTAAAATATCATATTGCAGGGCTTTTTCCTGGCAGGAACCACTAATCTCAATTTCTTTTTCCGGACGATTAATAGCTGTTACTTCAACACCACAGAGTACATCAATATTGCTTTCGCGCAGTTTATCAAAGGTTTTTAGAATGATGGATTGTTCAATTGTCGCTTTACTAAAGCCACGGGAAAGCAAAGGCCGCGAATAATAGCCGTCATGCTCACACGTTACCAGCGTAATGTCGTCATCGGCTGATAAAGTACGGAACTTCTCTGCAAAACTAACTCCGGCAACACCCGAGCCGATTATAACAATCTGCATACTGTCCTCCGGTAAGTTTTGATTAATCCATTAAATCGAATTCGCTTTTATCAACACCGCATTCAGGGCAGCGCCAATCATCGGGAATATCTTGCCATAAAGTGCCGGGCGCAAGTCCGGAGTCCGGATCGCCTTGAGCTTCATCATAAATATGGCCACAAACGCCACACTGGTATTTTTTATAATTCGACATCATTCTCTCCATAAATGTTTTTATAGCTTCAGACTTTAACAGGTCTAAGCTAATTTTCAATCCGATTTTAATCTACCGCTTCAATCTATATAGGGCTGAAATATCTTCATCACCGTAACCGGATGCCATTAACCGCTCATAATCGGCAACGGTCATATCCACCAAGGGTGTTGCTGTGTCGGTCTTTTTGGCCATACTTTGACAGATTTTGAGATCTTTATGGTGCAGTACAAGTTTAAACCCTGGAGCAAAACTACCACGAGTCATGGTAGAGCCGCGATGCTGTAAAAACCAGTTGCCTGACGCGCCCCCAGAAATGACCTCTATTACTTTTTCCATGGGCAAACCCTGGGCCTGCGCAAAAGCCAAAGCTTCGGTCACTGCCTGATTGATACCCGCCCCCATAATCTGATTGACTGCTTTGGTCGCTTGACCTGAGCCAGTACAGCCCATGTACATGATACATCGTGTCATGGATTCCAACACCGGCAGGGCTTTTTCCAGCACCTCAAAATCACCGCCGACCATCATGGCCAATGTCCCGTTTTTGGCCCCCTCAACCCCACCGGAAACCGGCGCATCAAGAAAGTCCACTTGCTTTTCGGCCAATAACGCGGCGGCCTGTTTAGCCGTATCACTGCTGACGGTAGACATGTCGACAACGATAGTGCCGGGTCTGACGGTTTCTGCCAATTTTTCCACCACCGCTAAAACATCAGCATCAGCAGAAACGCATATCAAGACTAGATTTACATCTGCCGCAAGCTCTTCAATTTGATGATAGGCAGCGACTTGTAGCTCATCCGTCAATTGTTGCGCTTTTGACAATGTGCGATTATAAACACCGGCCAAATGTCCGGCCGCTGTAATATTTCTGGCCATACCTATGCCCATGGCACCCAAACCAATAAAACCTGTTTTCATGTTACTTCTCCGGAAACCAAGTAGCGTGTGCAGTGTGCATCACTTACCCATGCATAGTGAATGATCATTGTTTGTAAGACTGACGGCATTATCCAGCCCTTGCTATCACTTAAATTCACTGAAAACTGCGTTTTATACCTAAATATTCACGAATTCTAATATAATGCTCGCAGGTTGATTTGTTTATTTTTCAGAAATCCATGCTATGGAATTAGCTGATGGCTTGTCGGGGCACAAAGAAAAATCTGCGTAAATCTCTTTAATCCCAGTGCTCTGCCTATTTTTAATAAGCCACCCCATATTTTTTTTATTATACGAGACTATTCTTATGTTTGATTCTAAATCCCTTGATGATATTGCCAACCGTTTGGCAGGTGCCATTCCTCCCGGCTTGAACAACCTGAAAGATGATCTTGAAAAAAGCTTTCATGCCATTTTACAAAGCGCACTAAGCAAATTGGATCTAGTGACACGCGAAGAGTTTGAAGTACAAAAACTGGTTTTGGCAAAAACCCGCTCAAAGCTTGAAGACCTGGAAAAACGCGTTGCCCAAATGGAAGCGCAAGTTTTAAGTGAAGAAGAAAAGTAAACCGTATTACTCAGCTAACTTCCCGGATTAAACAGTCGTGTCTCTAGCTGTTGTTTTTAGTCGAGGTCGTTCAGGTATAGACGCGCCTTTGGTTACCGTTGAAGTTCATATCTCCAATGGCCTACCCTCTCTAAGCATTGTCGGTTTAGTCGAGACTGCGGTTAAAGAAAGCAAAGACCGGGTACGGGGTGCGATTTTAACGTCGCGTTTTGAATTTCCCATGCAACGCATTACCGTCAATATGGCGCCTGCTGATTTACCCAAAGAAGGCGGGCGATTTGATCTGGCAATTGCGCTGGGGATTCTGGCGGCCTCAGGCCAGTTGCCAATCGCTCACTTGCATCATTACGAATGTGTCGGCGAGCTTTCGCTAGGCGGTGAATTACG
>CAIKYI010000121.1 GCA_903831545.1 uncultured Methylobacter sp.
GTTAACTTTTTTTGTTAATGATTTTAGTGACGTTTTTCTGGTTTTCATTTTTAAAATATTAAATACATGGTGATAACTCTTGGCGTAATAAAAATTATATTACAGAAGTAAGTAAATCTACGTATTTGTAATTGCTGACATACAAGGTATATTATCAGTCTTTAACAGTGCATATAAAGTTGTCTTGAATTGGAATGATGGAGTGGAATTATGATTAGAGTTTTGCTTGTTGACGATCATGAACTTGTTCGTACCGGAATTGAAGCATTATTGAATGATGTGGAAGATATCACTGTTATTGGTGTGGCCAAGTCGGGTGAGGAAGCTGTTGATGCGTTTGTTGGTCTGTCGCCAAGTGTGGTAATGATGGATGTTAATATGCCTGGAATAGGTGGAGTTGAGGCTTGCCGCAGAATTTTGCAAAAAGATGCTGGGGTAAAGATCATTGCAGTATCTGTTCATAATGATGGCCCAATCCCACATCAATTGCTTAAGCTTGGCGTTTTGGGTTTTGTTTCCAAAGGATCGCCAGTAGGTGAGATGGTTAATGCTATTCGTAATGTTATGGACGGTAAGCGGTATCTGTGTTCAGAAGTAGCTAATAATCTGGCTTTTCAGGGATTGCCCGGAAGTAATGAATCGCCATTTTCGGTGCTCTCCAGTAGAGAAGCGGAAGTCGTTTCTTTAATTCTTCAGGGAAAAACGATTAAAGAGATGTCGGAAACTTTGCTCTTAAGCGATAAAACCATCAACACATACCGTTATCGACTTTACAGTAAGCTACATATAAGAAACGATGTCGAATTAATTCGTCTTGCACTTAAATTTGATCGTGATGTTGGCAGTACTTTGGTTTAACCCGATAGGTTGCTTTTTTTTTCTGTGATTATGTTGTGTATTCACGAAAGGGCTGGAGGCTTTCCGAGAATAGATTTTCTAGCCAGGGAAAGCCATTCGGGTTAGATTATTTGGTCAAGTGATTCAAATAGTTTGTTCGCGTAATAAAAATGCGCGAAAGATCAGGACGAAATGGATTTCTGAAGTAGGTTTTCTATTCTCGTGCAGTTTCTAGTTTACGACAGGTCCAAATTGCATTTCTCTGGCTTTTTTAAAGGCATATCTGAAGTCGATAAACAATGGTTGTTCTGGTCCAAGTACCTCCTTTAGCAATTCATGTTGTAGTTGAAACTTAACATTACCTATCGCCAAAGCGCCTATTCCTAGGGCTTTTGGTGAGTTCGTCGCATGTATCAAAGGGGTTCCGCAATCGTTGTTGTTTACGCCCTCTATTCCAAAAGGAGGAACCGCATTAACATCACCCGCTACTTTTAGTTGCAGGGCTGCTTTTAATACACCCGCATTTAAAACCTGAACGCCTGCTTTAGCGGTACAAAAAATAATATCAGTATTTGCTATCAAGCTGGCTTTGTCTGAGTCAGAGTTGGCCAGCGCTCCTTTAAGCGTGCAATTAAAACGGCGATTGTAGGCTGTGGCAACATCCAGTGCCGTATCGATTGACAAATGGTCGGTTAGTGTTACATCGGCACCTGCTAAGGAAGCAATTATTCCGGTAGCAATACCAACTGGCCCTGTTCCTCCAAAAATCACCACAGAACATCCGGCCAGATCGCTGCCGAGTTTTTCTTGAAGTTGCTTTTCTGCGCATGTAACTAGCGCAGCGGCAGTTGTGAAAGCACCGCTGGGATCGGCAAAAACCGATATTTCAAAAGGTGTAACCATGGCTTGTTTGCTTGCGTTTAGCATGTCCATGGCTAAACCCAAATCACGGCCGCCAATAAAAAGTCCTGTTCGTTTAATGCCTGACGGACTGCGGGAGAAAATGGCATCTTGAGTCAGTCCATAAATGCTATCCAGCTTGACGTTGTTATACGGGATAAGTACGTCAAATCCTGCATCCAGTGCCATGTTAATGTCGAATGGACTGTTGTTGGGCATGGGGTCAAGCATATGAAGAATGCTACGTTTCGCCATTAGAGTTCCTTGGTTTTTATGCAGGTTAATTCAGAATTCAGACTTTAGAGTTTGATTGAATATGGTCTCTGGCAGTTTCAAAAGCATGTTCAAAATGTAGAAAAACAGGTTTTTCGCTATTAATCATCTTTTTTAACAACAGGATCTGAGTCTGATATTTTATGTTACCAATTGCCATGGCGCCCAAGCCAACAGCTCCGCTGATTGACCCTTCAATGGGTGTGCCATTGTGGAAGGCATCAACGCCAGCGATACCTGAAGGTGGAACGGCATTGACATCGGCTGCTACTTTGAGTTGTGGCGCTGAGGCAATAAGTTCTGCGCTTAATAATTCAATGCCTGCGGCACCGGTAGCAAAAACAACATCTGCCGTTTTAATATAATCGGCCTTGTCTGCATCCGCGCCTGCTTCGATAGTGATTTTACCCTCTCCAAATTCATTGTTGCACATATCGGCAATGGCTTGGGCTTTATCGAGCTGGCGACCAATGAGCTTTACGTGGGCGCCACCTTGAGCGGCAATTACCGAGACTACTTGGCCGACAGGACCTGTTCCGCCTAATACCAGAATATTTTTTCCTTTTAGGGTAGTGTCGAATTTGGTCATTAATTCACGTTCAACAGCTGCAACCATGCCCGCCGCAGTTGTAAATGCACCGCTGGGGTCGGCGAATACTGATACTTCAAAGGGGGTGAACATTGACCGTTTTGCCATTTTTAGCATGTCCATAGCCTGTTTGGTATCGCGGCCACCAATAAAAATACCGGTTCGTTTTAAATTTTTAGGGCTACGAGAAAAAATAGCGTCTTGAACCAGGCCTTGAATTTCGCTGGGTTCAACATTGGTATAGGGTAAGGCAGAAACCCAACCCGCATCCAATGCCATATTTACATCAAATGGACTAAGATTTTTAGCGGTGGTGAGCATGTGTAGAATGAACGGCTTTTCCATGGTGTCTCCTTTGATTGAATATAAGATTAGTATAAAAGAAAATACAGCAGATTAAAAATGTCCTTAATTATTTTGGGCCTTAAAGTTGGGAGGATCAAAGGCAAAATGTTTCTGAGATCCCTCGGTGATAGGTGGGTGTTAGATTTCCGTCCTTCGTCCTTAATAGATATTTAAGTTAAATAATGCCCGGGCCTGATTTAGCTTAAAGTGCCTAAATATTTTAATATTTCTTCGCGAATTTGTTCCTGTTTGGCAGGGTCTGAGATGGGGCGAGACTGGTTGTCGGTGATGTAAAACATATCTTCAGCCCGGCTGCCTATGGTGGTTATTTTGGCGCTGTGTAAATGAATGTCCTTTTGTATGAAGGCGCGACCAATTTTTGATAAAAGCCCTGCATGATCTGTAGTGATGAGTTCA
>CAIKYI010000122.1 GCA_903831545.1 uncultured Methylobacter sp.
AAAAAGAGGGGTTAGGGGAGATTTTATTAGATAAATTCCCCTCGTTTTAACCTGGGTGGCCCATGAATAGTTTGCAATCCAAAAAAGTTATAACAATCAACATTAAATGTATAACTCGCCATTTGTTAGGGTGTTTTTTTGTTTTATTCTCAAGCGCTACATTGGGCAATACGCCAGATCAGCAAAGGTATGACTTTTTGTTGGCAGAGAAGTTGTTGGAGCAGGGTAATGATCCTGCTTTTTTAACCGTCAGTTTTACCTTAGTTGATTACCTGCTTTATCCCTATTTACAGTATCAGTGGCTGAAAAACAATTTATCAAAAACTGAGCAGATTTTGAGCTTTTTATCGGCTTATCAAAAGACGCGCTATGCTGATCTGCTTCGCTCTGACTGGTTGGAATATTTAGCCGACAATGAGCGTTGGTCTGAATTTATTCAGAACTATCAATCAAGTGATAATACTTCCCTCGAGTGTCAGTTTTATTGGGCACATTATAGACTTGGCAATCAACAACTGGCATTGAATGAAGCAAAACGCTTTTGGGTTGTGGGTTATGAGCAACCTAAAGCCTGTGATCGCTTATTATCGGCATTAGCACTATCACCATTGCTTACGGCTGATTTGGTTTGGCAGCGCTTTGAGTTAGCGTTAAAGGCCGATAATAAAGTTTTGGCAAGCTATGTTCAGTCATTATTGCCTAAGTCCGATCAATTGATTGCCGACCTTTGGTTTCAGGTTCATAAAAAATCGGCATTAATTCAGAGCAGCCAGTTTTTGATTGGTAATGAGCAGCAGGGTCGCATCTTTGCGTATGGCGTCGATAGAATAGCTAAGACGGATCTGGATTTGGCGATTACTGTTTGGGATGCCAGAAAGCCGAGTTTAATGATCGATAGCCAAACGGTTCAACAACTAGAACGAAGATTAGCAATGGCGTTGGCGCGTAATCAAGATAGTCGGGCTTATAATCGTCTAAATCAGTTGGTTATTAATGATGCAGAAGTCAGAGAATGGAAAATAAGAGTCGCACTACTGGAACAAGATTGGTCTCATGTTGCTCAAGCGTTGGCGGGATTAACGCCTGAAGAGAAACTGATGCCGCAGTGGCAATATTGGCAGGCACGTTCAATGGTTGTCGGTGGGAACTTGCCGCAGGGACAAACTATCTATGGCCAACTCGCAGAAGATAGAAGTTATTACGGGTTTATGGCAGCAGATGCTGTTAATAAGCCTTATGCCTTAGCTGACAAACCGGTTCTTGTGGAAGGGAATAGCTTTCAGCTGTTAACTGAAACAGCAGACTTTAAAGTTATTGAAGAATTTAAAATATTAAATCGTGATGTTGAGGCAAAGCGGCAGTGGTGGTTTGCCTTAAAAAAACTATCCAAAGATCAACTTAAGATCGCGGCTAAATTAGCGCAACAGTGGCAATGGCATCAAGTCGCCATCATAACCTTGGTTAAGGCTGAGTATTGGGATGATTTAGCCCTGCGATTTCCTGTCAATTATTTAAGCGAGGTTCAAAGAAACGCTAATCGACAAGATCTTGAGCCAGCCATTATTTTTGGACTGATTCGGCAGGAAAGTATGATGGATGAAAATGCAAAATCAGCAGTCGGTGCGCTGGGTTTGATGCAAATCATGCCTGAAACAGG
>CAIKYI010000123.1 GCA_903831545.1 uncultured Methylobacter sp.
AAACCAATTTGCTGGGCACCTTGACGCGTTACCCGGAAATGCTGGAACGTGCAGCTTTACAGTATGAACCGCATCAACTGATTCAATATCTACGCGAGTTGGCAAACGAGTTCCATACTTACTACAATGCGCACCAATTTCTGGTTGACGACGCCAAGATTCGCAACGCAAGACTTAATCTGATTTGCGCTGTGAAACAGGTATTGGCAAACGGATTGGACTTGCTGAATATCAACACACCTGAAGCAATGTAATGGCTAAAGACTACAAACACCGGACGCAGAATAAAAATACTGTGTCATCGTACAGGCAACCCCCCAAAAGTATGGGCTTGTGGCGATGGATGCTAATAACGGCGTTGATTATTTCGTTTGTGGTTTTTCTGGTTTATTTGAGCAATATTGGCTCAAATAAACCTCTGCCACAGGTTGCTGGCCAGACAACTGCTCAACAGGAACTACAGAAGCAGCCAGAGGCTTTAAAAAAACCTGCCTCAGGCCCTGCCGATACAGATGCGTCAATGCAGGAGAAAAAACCTGAACCGGCGACCCCGGTATTGCCGCAGTTTGATTTTTATACCATTCTGCCTGAAAAAGAAGTCATTGTGCCGGATTACGAAATTAACACCCGCGTTAGAGAAGAGCGGGTAGGACAAGCCAAAACGGCCAGTTATATTTTGCAGGCCGGCTCGTTCAAAGAATTTAAAGATGCTGACGCCTTAAGAGCCAAGCTGGCTTTAATGGGCATTGAATCCAAAGTCGAAAAAGCCAAAGTTAATACCGTGGTCTGGAATCGGGTCAAGATGGGGCCTTATAGCCAAATGAGCAGCGTTAGCACCATCCGGAGCCGCTTGAGAGAAAATGGTATTGATGTGCTTGTTATTGAAGTTGGCGGCTAACAAAATGGTTGCAGTCTCAATAATACTTGCTAAGGGATGCGGAAAAATAGCTTAGGCAAGTACCCGCTCTCCCTCCGGGTATAGATATCTACCGACGTCATTCCGGCAGGAATTGCCGGGATGGCCAGTTGTGCAGAACCCTTTGCCCTCACGGAGAGGGTTGGGCTGAGGGGATATAAATTATCAAGCCAACTCCACTCAGTTTAGCGGCACCGGAAAAAATTGCGACCACTTGAACTCTCCGCCGGCTTGCTCCTTAGTGGGCAGATTTGAGGTATTCCAACCCCCACCAAGAGCTTGCACCAGTAAAACCGAAGCGCCCAGGCGCTGTCCCTGAAGATCGACAGACGTTTTCTCATTGGCTAGAGCCGCTGCCTGATTCACCATGACCTCAAGATAACTGACCGTTCCCGCCTTATATTGATTGGTCGTTAACTGAACCGCTTGCTGCGCTGCTGCCAAGGCTTTGTTCTGCACCTGTACTTCCTGTTCCAAAATTCGCAAAGCCGCAAGATTATCTTCAACCTGCTGAAAACCGGTCAGTACGACCTGACGGTAAGCCGCAACGCTGGCATCATAGACATCGATTGCCTGCTGTAAACGCGCACCGCGCGCGCCGCCATCAAACAACGGAATGGCCAGGGCCGCGGGTCCCAGTGCCCAGTAGCGGGCACCTGTGGTCAACACGTTTGAAAGTAGCGTCGCTTGTTGACCATCGGAGGCGGCAAGATTGAGGTTGGGGAAATACGCAGCTTTGGCCACGCCTATTTGTGCATTGGCGGAGGCCGTGGTGCGTTCAGCTGCTGCGATGTCCGGTCGGCGCTCTAACAATTGCGAAGGTAGACTTTGCGGAATTGATGGTATGAGTGTGTTCAACGTTGCAATCCCGATGCTCAGTTCAGCCGGTGATTTGCCAGTCAGCACCGCAATGGCGTGCTCCAGTTGCGCGCGCTGTACACCAAAATTGATTGCTTGCGCCCGGGTAGACTCCAGTTGGGTTTCCGCTTGAACGATTTCGGATTTTGCGGCTATACCTGCTGCGTAGCGATTTTTGATAATGCCGAGGGTTTTGTCGTAAGTTGCTACGGTGTCGTTCAAGAGCTTGATTTGCGCATCGACTACCCGTAATTGAAAATAACTTTGGGCCAGCGTGGTTTGGGTGCTTAAGCGTAAGGCCTGCAACGCGCCAGCGCTGGCTTGGGCTCCGGCTTCACTGGCTTCGACCTGACGGCGCACCCCACCCCATAAATCTGGTGCCCAGGCCGCACTGATCACGCCACCAAACAAATTCCTTACTCCTGAAACCGCGACGCTCTGACCACTCGCCGCCCGGAAACGATTGACGGTCACGGTCGCGGTCGCCGTTGGAAAATATGCAGAGGCTGCCGATTGCACCAGAGATTGTGCTTGCCGATATTGAGCTTCGGCCTGCGCGATAGACTGATTGGCGACATTAACCTGCTCTTCAAGCGCATTAAGCTGGGCATCTTTGAAGACTTCCCACCATTTATCCGGCAGAACCGTGTCATTGGGCTGGGCTTGTTTCCAGCCTTTGATTTCCTTGAACTGATCGGGACTGGCCACCTGTGGACGCACATAATCTGGGCCTACCGTGCAACCGGTCAGGCAAGTAGCTAACAGCGAACAGGTAATACTTGGGATAAATTGAAAGTTCATGGGAAGTTATAGAGGTTTATCCGCCAAGCTAGCGGTACGATTAAGAAAGCGACGATGAAACCACAGCCGGAAACGATCCAAATACAGGTAAACAACGGGCGTCGTGTACAAAGTTAAAATTTGACTGAAAATCAGTCCGCCGACAATGGAAATGCCCAGCGGTTGACGCAACTCGGCGCCATAACCGCTACCCAAAGCCAGGGGCAATGCGCCAAACAGCGCTGCCAGGGTCGTCATCATGATAGGTCTGAAGCGCAGCGTACAGGCCTGAAAAATAGCCTCGCGCGAAGCCAGTCCCAGCTCGCGTTCTGCATACAAGGCAAAATCGATCATCATGATGGCATTTTTTTTGACAATCCCGATCAGTAAAATCACGCCGATCAAGGCGATGATACTAAACTCCGTGCCACAGACCATTAACGCCAGCAGCGCACCGACGCCCGCCGAAGGCAAGGTCGAAAGGATAGTCAGCGGGTGAATATAACTTTCGTACAACACCCCCAGTACAATATAGATACTCAACAAGGCGGTCAAAATCAGCCAGGGCTGATTGCTCAGCGATTCCTTAAACGCTTTGGCCGAACCCTGAAAACTGCCTTGCACCGCAACCGGTACGCCAATGTCGCGCATGGTTTTTTCGATCAGTACGGTGGCCGAAGACAATGAGATGCCGGGCTGAAGATTAAACGAAAAGTTCGCTGCAGCAAACTGGCCTTGGTGATTGACCGACAAGGGCGTGGTGGTCGGCGCAAAACTGGCCAGCGTCGACAACGGCACCTGGCGTGCGCCGACTTGTTCACCGGTCGCCAGGCGCGGTGCGGGCACACTGATATAAACCTGCTTTAAGGCTTCGGAACTTTGCCAGTATTCAGGCGCCAATTCCATTATCACCCGATATTGATTAAGCGGATTGTAGATCACCGATACCGGACGCTGACCAAAAGCGTTATAAAGACTGGTATCGATCATGGCCTGGCTTATGCCATAGCGCGAGGCCATATCACGGTCAACCACCAAACCGATCTGCTGACCTTTGTCCTGCTGGTTGCTACTGACATCACTGAGTTCCGGTAACTTGGACAGCGCCGCCACCACTTTCGGCATCCATTCCCGAAGCTGCGACAAATCATCCGATTGCAAGGCATAATCAAACGAGCCAAAAGAAGGCCTTCCGCCGATACGCAGTTCTTGCGCCGGAAACATGTGTAAATCAGCGCCGGGAATACGTTTGACCTTATTACGCAACCTCTCCATGACCTGATCTATGGGATCGCGCTCCTTGTGAGGCTTAAGTACTACAAACACACGGGCACTATTCCCGCCGGAACCGGCGCCGCCAAATCCTGCTACCTGGCTAACCGCTGGATCAGTCATCATCAACTCGAAATATTCGGCAAGCTTTTTCTGCAAGGCCCCAAAAGACGAGCCTTGATCAGTTTGAATCTCACCAAGCAACCTGCCGCCGTCCTGCGAAGGAAAAAAGCCTTTGTCGATAATAGTGTACAAATAAACGTTCAGCCCGATAGTACCCAGCAAAATCAGCATCATGATACGGCCATGTCTTAGTGACCAGCGTAAGGTGCGCTCATAAAAATGCTGCATTGCTTCGAATGCTGTTCCTATGCCTTGATAAATAAAACCATGGCTTGGCGCATCTTTGCCTAGCCAGCGCGCGCAAAGCATAGGCGTAACAGTTAAAGAGACCAGCAAAGAAACCAGTACTGCCGCCGAAAGCGTTACCGCAAACTCTCTGAACAACCGGCCGACAACACCGCCCATCAACAAAATCGGTAGAAATACCGCTATCAGTGACACGCTCATCGCCATAACCGTAAAACCAACTTCCCTGGACGCCAGGAGCGCCGCCTTGAAAGGTCGTACGCCTTTTTCAATGTGCCTGTTGGCATTTTCCAGTACCACGATGGCATCATCAACGACAAAGCCGGTAGAAATAGTCAACGCCATTAAAGTCAGATTATTCAGGCTGTAATCAAATAAATACATCACGGCACAGGCACCCAGCAAGGACACAGGCACCGCAATGATCGGCACCAGTGTAGAACGAAAATTCCGTAAAAACACCAGTACCACTAAAATCACCAGGGCGATAGCGATTAACATGCTGTGTTCTACCTCGATAATTGACGCCCGAATGGTTAGCGACCTGTCAATTACCACCGACAAATCAATGCTGTTGGGAATAGCGGCTCGTAATTCCGGCAACAGAGCCTGCACTTGATCGACGGTTCGAATGACGTTGGCGAGTGGCTGCTTTCTGATAATCAGCAAGACAGAAGGCTTGCCGTTACTGAGTCCGGTATTGCGCAGATCTTCCACAGAATCCACTACCTCGCCGAGATCGCCGATTCTTACCGCAGCGCCGTTACGATAACTGATGATTAATGGCTGATAATCCGCTGCTTTGCGTGCCGCATCATTGAGATC
>CAIKYI010000124.1 GCA_903831545.1 uncultured Methylobacter sp.
ATTTAAAATTTTCTGGATTACCCAGTCAAGGCATGATGTGGAATGGCTAGTCGAACTTGGTGTTGATCCACTAAATATACTTGATACATTTCCTCGGCAAGAGCACGTGTACCCAGATTGGGAAATCGAAGAACGTCTCAGTCGTCTTGAGAATGGCAAGCCGCCATTTGTCAATGAAATTATTGCTATGGATCGTAGATTGTGCCTTAAAAGCGATGCCGAGGCTCGGCGGTATTTGGCCCATATTGAAAAGGTGTTAACCGATTTTCTGGTTTCAAGAGGTATCCAATTTGTTTCAACTGGACGTGATACAGCACTTCAACTAGCCGTTCATAAAATTTGTGAGCGTCTTGGGATATCCTCAGTTATAGCTACAGAGGTCAGGATGCCCGAAGGGCGGTTTGGTTTTTTTCAAGGCTATATGCCCACAAAGTTTGTTGAGCTAAGACCGGTAACACCTCAGCACATTCATGACGCAGAAGCTATGATTGATGATTTTCTGGATAAGCCATGGGTACCGATAAGTTCTGTTTTTCAGAGAAGTAATCAGTCTTTTCTTAGGAGGCTACACAAAGATTTCATCCTTTGGTGTAGATATTCTTGGCAAGGATTGAGTGATGTTGGAAATGATATTGGGCGCTATTCGAGTCTTCAATTGCTGCATATGGCTATTCGCCGACGATGGAATGCAGTGCTAGTCAAGCGCGGTGGGTTATTTGATTCAGTTGGGAAGCGACCTTATATATACTACCCAATGCACATGCAGCCCGAGTCAACAATTGATGTGGTTGGATCCTTTGTTTCTAATCAGCATAATCTTATATCTCTTATTGCAAAGTCTACTCCGTGTACTCACGATATTTACGTCAAGCCACACCCGGATGATTTGGGTGGGCGATCGCGTGCTGACTTGCAGACCTTTAAACGTATTCCCGGTGTTCGCTTGATTTCACCGTACCAGAATGGCACGAGCCTTGTCAGAGGTGCATCGCTAACACTTACCCCCACTGGCACCTCCGCCATGGAATCTACGTTGCTTGGCAAGCCTTCGATTATTTTTGCGGATATGTATTTTGGTAACATGCCTCATATTAATTATTGCCGGTCATTGGCCGATCTTTCTGAGCTTATTCCCCGTTTATTGGCGTTACCAATGGAAAATAAAAAAGAAGATACTGTCCGTTTCATTGCCAGCTTAATTGCAAATTCATTCGAAGGGCGCTTCATTGAATACCTTGGGCCATTTACCGAGAAAGAAAGTGAGTTGCTGATTCATGCATATTCCATTATCTATGACAAACTGCGTGGAAGAGATGAATGTACCAAGTTGGTAAATTAGTAGTGATCCCTTACTATTCAGTAAGATGAAGCGGATGATTATTTCTATATTGTGCACCCTAAAGTGGAGTTTCGTTTCCTGATGTTTTTTAAATTTAGCCTTGGTCAGTTCTACCGACACACTTACAGTCTGCTATGTGGTCAAAGTTCTCATCCTCATCCATGGCATTTCCAATGGTTGTCCACGCTATATTTGCATCGAAGATTGTCTCGGTTGTTACCTGATTATGGTGGGCGTGTACTAGATGTGGGTTGCGGTGATAAGCCATATCAAACTTGGTTTGGTGATGTTTCCGAATATGTAGGTCTTGATGTTGTACCAGGGCCAAAAGTGGATATTGTGATTACCCAAGGTGAGCAATGGGCAGTGCCAGATAGCTCCTATGACGTGTTACTTTCTACACAAGTAATTGAACATGTTGACAGCCTTGAGTTTGCTCTGGAACAGATGTCGCGTGTAGCCAAGACTGGGGGTGTAGTCATCTTGTCCTTTCCGTTTCTTTACAATTTACATGGTGCACCTCACGATTTTCGTCGTCTTACACATTACGGTGCAGCTAATCTCTTACCCGGTTATGAAATCCTTCACTTGGAACCACAGGGTGGGATTGGCTCAACGCTGGTAATTTTGTTTCTCAACTGGATAGATACTGCATTGAGCAAAAATGCAATCACTCGAGTCCTCAAGGGATTGCTAATGCCATTCTTTATTGCCCTGTCATTTTTATTGAATCTGCTGGGTTTGATGCTGGATAGTCTGGATCAGACTGAATCTTTCTATTCCAATGTGTTGCTGGTCGCACGTAAACAGTAAATGTATTACGGAAATGAATGTGATGATGATCGTAGGATAGCGATGGCCTTTGCCAGATAACTACTGCGAATTTATTTTCGGAGGGACTGTTATCATAAATTCAGAATTAAAGTAACGCACAATTATTCCCGAGCCCATATTCCATTTAATATCAATTTTAAAACTCATGTGCGCATTAAATATCCGGTTTATCTAGTGATGAATAAAGAGCGGAAAAAGATACTTTTTTTAATTCCATCTCTTCAAGGTGGTGGCGCGGAACGGGTAATCGTAACACTATTGCGTCATATAGATCGCAGCAGGTTTAGACTTACGCTTGCAGTGGTGGATACCCGGGACGCCATTTATAGGCCGGATGTGCCAGTGGATGTGGAGTTTATCGATCTCCGATGTTTTCGGGTACGCCAAGCCATGCCAAAAATTATTCGCCTGATCTGGAAGTTGCAACCTGATGTGGTGTTTTCTACCCTGGGGCATCTGAATTTGGCGCTTGCCATATTGCGGCCATTACTGCCCAATGGGGTGCGCTATATAGCGAGAGAATCAATTGTCGTCAGTTTGTTGCCTTTGGCCTATACTATACCACTTTGGTGGAACTGGGCTTACCGGCGTTTTTATGGACGGTTCGATAGGGTTATTTGCCAATCACAGGATATGCAGCACGATTTGATTGAAAATTTTGGTTTGTCAGCGACAAAAACCGTGGTGATAAATAATCCGGTAGATATTGTATGTATAAGGCAGTTGGCCGATGATCTGGCACAAGAAGCCATGACTGGCAGAGAGACAAAAGGATCCGACACCATCCATCTCGTTGCTGCTGGGCGTTTAACAAATCAAAAAGGTTTTGATTTGCTTATCAAAGCCATCGCTTTGTGTGGAGATAGTCGTATGCGACTTGTTATCTTGGGTGATGGCGAGCTTAGAGACGATCTACAACGCCTGACAGTGGAGTGTGGGGTATCGGATCAAGTCTGCTTCGCCGGCTTTCAGAAAAATCCTTACCCTTTTCTGGCACAGGCCGATGCCTTTGTGTTGAGCTCCCGGTTCGAGGGCTTCCCTAATGTCGTGCTTGAGGCGCTGGCTTGTGGGACACCGGTAATTGCATTGCCTGCGCCAGGTGGTGCAAGGGAGATTCTTGAAGGCTTGGAGGGGTGTGTGTTGGCAGAAGACGCTTCAGTTGAAGCTTTAGCCAAAGCTTTGTCGAGTTTCACAACGGGGTATCGTATGCTACCCGAGGTTGTTGCACCCTACAGTGTCGGCTCTATCGTGCAGCGTTACGAACAGGTATTTCTTGATGTTGCTAATTGATGGGTACTTGCGATGCTTCTACGGTAAGTATTCAGGGGGCATATTTAAAAAATCTCCCCTAACCCCTCTTTTTAAAAGAGGGGAACTGAACAGTTACCTTCCACTTCTCATCTTTCCGGCTGTGTGAATTGGCTGTGAAAATCGTTTTTGTAATCACCGGTCTTGGGACTGGCGGGGCAGAAACCATGCTGCTACGGTTACTGGAGAGGATTGACCGGACAATGTTTTCACCTTATATTATTTCGTTGGCCTCTATAGGTGTAATTGGTCCACGAATTAGATCATTGGGGTTTCCGGTCGAAGCTTTGGGCATGCGTCAAGGTCGGCCTGACCCTATAAGCTTTATGCGCTTGGCATGGCGCTTGTGGCAAATCAAGCCGGACGTGGTGCATACCTGGTTATACCATGCTCACCTGTTGGGCGGGTTGGCGGCAAGACTGGCTAGAGTACCCGTAGTTATTTGGGGCGTGCGCAGTGCCGACTTTCTGCTCCCAGATACAGCGTGGGCTACAAAACTTACTTTCTTCCTATGTGCCAGGCTTTCTTCCTGGTTACCGGATGTTGTTTTGTACAACTCAAATAAAGGCGCAGTTTTTCACAAGGCATCGGGGTACAAAGAGTCGTGTCGCTTAGTTGTGACAAACGGGATTGATCTTGAAAAATTCAGGCCGGACGAGCAGGCCAGACTGGATGTGCGCAAGGAATTGGGCATTTCAGCTGAGGTACCCTTGATTGGTCTGATTGGCCGCTATGATCCCTTGAAGAATCATGAGGGCTTTATTCAGGCTGCCGGTTATCTGCATCAAAGCATGCCAGAGGTGCATTTTTTGATGGCAGGGCAAGACGTTGACTGGTCTAATTTGACCCTTAAATCGATGCTGGAAGATGCCAAACTGACTGAGTGTTGCCATCTGCTGGGATGCCGTAACGACATTCCACGGCTTATCGCTGCGTTGGATTTGGCCAGTTTGGCTTCATTGAGTGAGGCTTTCCCAAATGTACTGCTTGAAGCCATGGCGTGCGGCGTTCCCTGTGTTTCGACGAATGCCGGAGATGCTGCGTTGATTCTTGGTGATGATGACTGGATAGTGCCGGTGGGCGATATGGTGGGTCTTGCTGGTAAATGGTTAGCCTTTTTTCGCCTTTCTGATGATGAAAGACGCTTGATTGCTAATAAGGGGCGTTGCCGCGTGATGGATAAGTTTGAGATTGGTGTTGTGGTACGCTATTTCGAAACAATATATCTTGATGCCGCTACGGGAAAAATAAAACCAGGAAAATAGCAATGAAAGGGTTAATTAAGTGAGTCAGGAACGCAACAATATTGATGACCAGGTTGTCTCGGATTTTGGCTCTGAATGGAGTCGATTCGATCAAAGTCGGCTTACGGAAAGCGACCATCAAGGCATGTTTGATGGCTATTTCCAAATTTTCCCCTGGCATCAGTTGCCATCCGCTTCAGTAGGTGCCGATGTCGGGTGTGGTAGTGGCCGCTGGGCTTCCTTGGTTGCGCCCAGAGTTGGATATCTGCATTTGGTTGACCCAAGTGAAGACGCATTATCAGTGGCTAAACAAAATCTTTCGAAATCGGTTAATGCAAGCTTTCACAAATCGTCAGTGGATAATCTGCCTTTTAGTGAGGCGAGCCTGGATTTTGTGTATTCACTTGGGGTATTACATCATGTGCCCGATACCGCAGCGGCAATCAAATCAATTGCTCGGATTCTTAAACCGGGTGCGCCTTTTCTTGTTTATTTGTATTATGCCTTTGATCAGCGTCCGTGGTGGTTTCGTGCCCTCTGGAAAATTAGCGACAAGATCAGAAGGGTTATATCTGTCCTGCCTGATCGCGCAAAAAATATTTTTTGTGACGCTATCGCATTGACGGTTTATTTGCCATTGGCCAGGACTGCCAGGCTTCTGGATCGTTTGGGTATTTTGCCTGCTTCCTGGCCTCTGTCTTATTACCGCGACCGTGATTTTTATGTATTGCGGACAGATGCGCTTGATCGTTTTGGTACTCGTCTTGAGCAACGCTTCACTCGGTTTGAAATTCAGGACATGTTGGAAGGCGCTGGTTTTGAACGTATTCAATTTTCGAATGCACAACCTTTCTGGTGCGCAGTAGGATTCAAGCAATAATTTAGAGAGAAATAATAATGAACTCACCGCATACAAAAGAAATTTCCCAAGGGGAACGTTTTGAGTTTGGTGCCAATTGGTCGCGGTTTTTGAACGTGCTGAATAATGAGCGCATTAATCAGGCTGAAGAATCGCTCAAAAAAATGCTTGGCGTCGATCATTTGCAAGGCAAGCGTTTTCTTGATGCTGGCTCTGGCTCTGGCTTGTTTAGTTTGGCAGCCCACCGACTGGAAGCGCAAGTACATTCGTTTGATTTCGACCCTGCCTCGGTAGCATGCACACGGGAGCTGAAACGGCGCTATTTCCCAGATGATGAGTCTTGGGTCGTTGAAGAGGGGTCTGTTGTTGATCTGGATTATTTACAGCGATTGGGTCAGTTTGATGTGGTGTACAGCTGGGGTGTTTTACACCATACCGGGGCTATGTGGCAAGGGCTGGGGTATATAGCCCCATTAGTTAAAGGGGGGGGGGTATTTGTTTATCGCGATTTACAACGATCAGGGCTGGGTTTCAAGCTATTGGAAAGTAGTAAAAAGGTTATACAACGGCAGTCTGTTTGGCAGGGTGTTGATGATTGGGTTTCATTTACCTTATCTTTATGCACTACGATTTTTAATCAGGAAGGTTTCTGGTCGTCCGTTGGAGCGGGGCATGAGTCTTTGGCACGACATGCTTGACTGGCTGGGTGGTTATCCGTTTGAAGTGGCAAAACCTGAGGCAATATTTAAGTTCTATCATGACCGGGGCTTTAATTTGACTCGCTTGAAAACCTGTGGCGGACGTTTGGGATGTAATGAATTGGTGTTTTCAAAATTGTCCTCTTCTTGTTGATTCAAGGCAAGTCGCAAAAAATAATCACCCATCCTATCGTTCCCACGCCGAAGCATGGGAACTAGGCGAATACTGGGGGTTGTTTTCTGCGTACTGCCCAAGCAGTTAATGAAAACTTACAGCATTAATGTAGTGATATAAGATTATCGTTATGAGTACCTTTAGACAAAGCATGCCTTGGTGGTTACGCATTGGCGCAAAAATAGTGTTGGCTCGTTTGCCTATTCCTTATTCATTCTGGAAGCAGTTACATCTTTTTGAACATGGCGACATGAATCAGCCACATAAAGCGTTGGACGGGTTTCTTGAACATGCCCGGACAGCGGTCGTTCTGCACGAGGAATCGGCTTTACCCTATCTGGGCGTTGATGGTGACTTTGCCGTGCTTGAGCTGGGGCCGGGTGATTCGCTTTTTAGTGCTGTTATTGCTTTGGCGTTAAAAGCATCACAGGTTTGGTTGGTTGATGCAGGGGCATTTGCTACAACAGATATGGCCGCTTATACCAGCCTGTTTTCCTTTTTACGGCAACAAGGGTTTACGTTGCCTTTTAAAAAGGAGCCGGACACCGTTGCTGAAATTCTCAAGGAATGCAACGGGCACTATTTGACTGACGGCACCCGTTCCCTGGCACAACTGCCTTCGGCTTCGGTTGATTATTGTTTTTCTAATGCGGTGTTAGAGCATATTCCAAAACAGGATTTCGCTAAAATGGCACAAGAGTTGTTCCGCATCGTAAAACCGGAGGGTGTTTGCGTGCATCGGGTCGATTTAAAAGACCATTTAGGCGGTGGTTTAAATAACCTCAGATTTTCCGAAGCGTTTTGGGAGGGTTCGCTGTTTAGTCGTTCTGGTTTTTATACCAATCGTATTCGTTTTGAGGAAATGCTTACCGTGTTTACGCAAGCAGGTTTTGACTATACCTTGCCACGCGTTTTACGCTGGGAACATCTGCCAATATCACGTAATAAATTGGATGACGCATATAGGCAGCTAAATGACGATGACTTATTGGTGAGTGGCTTTGATGTAGTGTTAAAAAAACCTGTAAAGGACATTTGTTGATGTTTATAATTTAACATTACTGAAGGATATTTATCAAAAAGACTTTTTGCCGAATATATTAGAAATAACGCCTATTTGTTCTACTGTGTATGATATAGGCTGCGGGAAGAATCCAGCTATTTCTATTGATATTAAAGAAAAGCTTCAGGCCAAAGTTATTGGTGTTGATCTATCAGCAAATGAACTTTCTCAAGCTCCTTCGGGAATGCTAGATAACTGTATTGAAGCAAATATATGCCATTATCGAGGCACAGAGGATGGTGATTTGCTTTTATGCCAAGCCTTGCTAGAGCATGTTCCTGATGTTGAAGCAGCTTTTGTATCAATGGCTAGTCTATTGCGTAAAGGAGGCGTTGCATTAATTTTTGTTCCATCGAGAAATGCGGTTTTTGCCCGATTGAACAATCTATTACCACAACGAGTTAAACTGTTTTTATTGCACACTATTTTTCCTAGTTCTCGCAGAGATCAAGGTTTTCCAAGTTTTTATAATCGTTGTACGCCTCGGGACTTTAGAGTACTTGCCGCAAAACAAGCTTTGAAGTTGAGGAGCTTCGCACTTATTATAAAAGTACCTATTTTTCGTTCTTTTTTCCACTGTATTTAGTTTGGCGGCTATGGATTATTCTGTTTGAATATGTAAACAGCGAGCAAGCAGCAGAAACATTTTGTATGAAACTGCGTCGTATTTGAAAGGCGAAAGAAAAACGTGACGGAGCCCAATATTTATCATTCCCCCGCTGGAGCGTGGGAATGATAGGTGTCAGAAGGTGAAAAGGTTGATAACAATGTAAATTAGAAAAAATAATTTGGATAGACGGAAATTATGAGATTAAGTACACAAACCGTTCATGTTATCGTAGATACCTTTTTAAGCGTGTTTGAAAAAGGTGAGCTATATCTTTTTGGTAGTCGTGTTGATGACACACGTAAAGGTGGTGACATTGATTTATACATTGTGGCGGATCATCGGGAGATGATGGGGGAAAAGCGCATTGAGTTTCTCACTCAGATTAAACAGAAAATTGGCGAGCAACGCATAGATTTGGTGATTGCGCGTGGTACTCACCGCCCTATAGACAAGATTGCAATTAGCGAAGGATTATTATTATGCCAACGGCATTGAAGCCG
>CAIKYI010000125.1 GCA_903831545.1 uncultured Methylobacter sp.
GACCCTGTTTTTCAGTTAATGCCTTCTGGCAAGCACATGGTTGGAAGAGATTTAGGTCGGATGAAGCCGACAGCTTCCCTACAATACAGAGAAGCAGCTTGATTATGCGGAAGCTAAATTTAAAAACTTGAACATCGAGATATAATTGCCATTTCAGAACGGATAATATCTCTTCAAGGGATGTTATCCGTTATTCTGCAATAAAAAATTGCACGTCTTCTGGCTAAGACAAGGAGTAATATTTTCTATAAGCTAATTTGCTTTTTAAAGTACATAATCCAGAAGAAGCCTAGCGGAATCTGATGCAATATACAAGCGTAGCAGCGACATTAGTTATTCTTCGGTAAAACATCCTGAACCACATCCAGTTTTTTCCAGTCTGGAGTCGGGGCTATACAGCCTTTTTTGGGTATATATTCAGATTGTTCCAGTTTTTTGTAACGATGAATATAACGCGGGCAGTTAAGAAATAAGTTTCGCACGGTTATACGAATAATATAGTGCGCGTCTATATACTCAGCCAGCAGGGGATCATCGATGGATACGGTCGCTGTGCCGTGCAGACGTAACCGCTGTGGCTGTTCCATATCGATAAAAAGTAGCCCAACTTCATGATTCAGGACAATATTGCCAGCGGTTAAAAACATTCCGTTACCGTCATAACCCGCAAAGGCAATGGTTTTTTCATCAAGCACACGCACAAAACCGACATCACCGCCTTTGTAAGACACGGTAGGTCTGCCCAGTTCATCAACCGTGCTGATAAAGAACATATCGCGGCTGGTGATGAAATCACGTTCCTGTTCAGTAATTTCTTCATGCACGATCAGCTCATTCACGCGGTCAGCGAGCTTTTTGCTGTCAAAGTGATTTTGTAAATCACGATTGCCCTGATGATAAATGTCGCTCACTGGCTGTTCTCCTTTGGGTGTTTATGGTGTTTCTTGCAAGTTTTTTAACAATAACAAGGTTCTAATATCTTGTATTCCATCAAAATATTTTTCAATCACGTCAGTAAAGACAGGATTGGAATTTGCTATACGCGCAAATAGCGTCATGGAAGAGTGAAGCTTTAGGTTATCAGGAAATCCCATGATGTCTAAGATACTTCGTCCTTGAACCGCAAGAACCGCCCTGCTACATTCCTGCAATCTTTTACCCAGTACGGGATGAGCAAGGTATAGTCTGGCTTCTTCCAGGTTTTTAATGGCGTAGTATTTTGCTGTCGCGCTGTGTCCCAAGCCATAAAGTTGCGGAAAGATATACCACATCCAGTGGCTTTGTTTTTGACAGTTTTTTAATTCAGCAAGTGCGGTCGTGTAGCTGTTTGCCTGTGCCTGTATAAAACGGCTTAAGTCAAATTGTGTGTTTGATTCTATCATGACTGAATTCCATTATTGGGTTTGAAAGTTATTCGCCAGCCATTTAGTACGTTGTCGGATTAGCGACAAGCTAACCCAACCAGGTATCTACTTTACCCGATCCGTCAACCGCACCATATCATTCATCACGCCATCCAGACCGCCGTAGACGTTTAAGGTGTTGATACGACCTGTGATTTTTTCCAAAATTTCCAATTCTTTTAAACGTAATAACACAGGGTTGCCTTCCATGACTTTTGCGGTGTTGTGCAAGGAACGGGTAGCTTGGGTTTCTTCCTGACGTTTAATCAAGTTAGCTTCGGCGACTTTTTGCGCTTCGACGACCTGGCTTAAGATCGCTTTCATTTCACCTGGTAACACTATATCTCTTGCACCGACAGTTTTAACATCTATGCCATAAGCGGCGGCTTTTTCTGCCACGATAGCCAACACCTGCGTGTTTAACGAGTTTTTATC
>CAIKYI010000126.1 GCA_903831545.1 uncultured Methylobacter sp.
CTGGATCTGTTATTTATCGAAAATGTGGGCAATCTGGTTTGTCCGGCAAGTTTTGATTTAGGTCATCATCGCAATGTGGTTTTATTGTCCGTGACGGAAGGTGATGATAAACCTGCCAAATACCCGGTTATGTTTCGGGCGGCAGATTTGATGCTGATCAGCAAAACCGATTTACTGCCTTTTCTGGATGATTTTTCACCGCAAAAGGCGGAACAAAATCTTCATAATCTTGCCAATGATGCGCCGGTTCTTGAATTCAGTTCAAAAGACGGCAAGGGTATGGATGCCTGGCTAGCCTGGTTATATGCTGAAATTGAGCAGTACCGAGCATTGTTGCTTAACCAGCAAACCCAGCGCCCCAAAGTTCAGCAGGATGGTCAGTTGTTGCATGCCCAGCCTGGTAATACAAAGTTTTATCCTGTAAGCAATAAAGCTACTCATAATTGAGTCAATAATATGCTGTCAAACGCAAAACAATTACTGGGAAAAATTCGCGATTTATCGCTTCCCGAAACAGTTCGAATAATGAATGTTTGCGGTGGGCATGAGCGGTCTATCTCTATGGCAGGACTTCGTACGGCACTGCCACAAAACATTGAGTTGATTCCCGGGCCGGGCTGTCCGGTTTGTATTTGTCCTGAAGAAGATATCTATCAAGCCATACAAATCGCTATTCATGAAAATGTCGTGTTAGTGGCTTTTGGCGATATGCTGCGTGTTCCCGTTAATGTGCCAAAAGCGGCAATTCGAACTCTCGAGCAGGCCAAAGCCGCTGGTGCAGATATCAGGCCTATTGCCTCGCCAACTGAGGCGTTAAAAATAGCGAAGGCTAACCCCGAAAAAAAAGTGGTGTTTTTTGTCGCCGGTTTTGAAACAACCTGTGCGCCTGTCGCCGCAATGCTTGCCGAAGGCATTCCTGAAAACTTATTACTGTTAATGAGCGGTCGTTTGACCTGGCCGGCCGTCTCCATGTTACTCGAGTCCGACACGCCTGCGTTTGATGCACTGATTGCGCCCGGTCATGTCGCGACTATTATGGGGTCTGAAGAATGGCGTTTTGTTGTTGAGCGACATCATATTCCGGCGGCAGTGGCTGGTTTTACGACTGAGAGTCTGCTTGCCGCAACGTATTCGGTTTTACGGCAGATAATCGAAAAAAACGTGTTTCTTGATAATTGTTACACCGAGGTGGTCAAACCACAAGGCAATCTGATCGCGCAACAGCTGTTACGGTCAACGCTTGATATTGTCGATGCACCTTGGCGAGGTATTGGTATTATTCCTCAATCCGGTCTTGAGCTAACCGAAAAACTGGCCGCACATAATGCCCGAAACCATTTTCCTGTGTATGCTGAAGAAGCCCGCAAAAAAGCAGGCGCCATGCCTCCCGGTTGTGATTGCGCAAAAGTGGTTTTAGGTAAAATAAAGCCGAATCAATGTCGCTTGTTTGGTGAAGCCTGTGTACCCAGAAATCCTGTAGGCCCTTGCATGGTGTCTGATGAAGGTGCCTGCCGTATCTGGTGGGCATCCGGGGTCCGTCAAGACGGCGTTGAGCCGCTTACCATTGCCTGAGAGCCTTGCTTGTCAGTGAGCGAGGTGCTGGCCCTTCATATCGCCATTACCGGTCGGGTTCAAGGTGTTGGCTTTCGTCCTTTCGTTAGCCGTCTTGCCCATGAATTTGGCCTGGCGGGTTGGGTGCGTAACCGTAGCGGCCTGGTGGAAATACAAATTGAAGGAACCGAGCTAGCGTTAACTGCGTTTAAACATGCCCTGCTTAATCAGGCGCCTCCACTTGCCCAGCCGGATGTTCCCCGGATTTCCTCCGTCGCTTGTTGCGGCTTTGATGGTTTTATCATTCAGCCTAGCGAAACAGGCGATAAGTCAGATACTTATATACCACCCGATTATTTCGTTTGTAATGATTGCCTGGTTGAGATGCAGAATCCTGCGGAACGCCGCTATCGTTATCCTTTTATCAATTGTACCCAGTGTGGCCCACGTTACACGCTTATTGACCGTTTGCCTTACGATCGGCCTAATACGGCAATGGCTGATTTTGAGCTTTGTCCTGACTGCCTTGGCGAGTACAGCAATCCGCAGGATCGACGTTACCATGCCCAGCCGCTAGCTTGTGCCTGTTGCGGCCCCAATCTTACTTTTCGCAGGCAATGTTATGCGGATTTAAGTGAAAATGAAACGGCGTTAGCAGCTTGTTTGAAAGGCTTGCGAGAAGGCTTAATCATCGCGGTTAAAGGCGTGGGTGGTTATCACCTATTGTGCGATGCCAATAATGCCGCTTCTGTAAAGCGGCTTCGGGAACGAAAACGAAGGCCCGATAAGCCCTTGGCCTTGCTGGTACCGTGGTGCGGGGAGCAGGGTTTGGAGGTTGTTAACCAGTTGGCGGAGTTGGGTGATGCTGAAAAACAATTGTTATGCTCACCGCTACGTCCGATAGTTCTGGTTAAAAAACGCATTGATTCACCGTTGATTGATGTCATAGCACCGGGCTTGGGTGAAGTGGGCTTAATGCTGCCTTACAGTCCCTTGCATCATCTTTTGGCTGAAGGTTATGGGGCGCCCTTGGTCGCGACTTCTGCAAATTTGAGTGGCGAGCCGGTTTTGACGGATGGTGCCGAAGTGGAAAAGCGGCTTGGTCAGGTTGCCGATGCTTTTTTGCATCATAATCGTCCTATCCGGCGTCCGGCTGACGATTCGGTTTATCGCCTTATTGCCGGCAAAATCCGTCCTCTGCGAAGCGGTCGAGGTCTTGCACCTATTGAACGAAAATTACCGTTCCAACTTAAACAGCCTTTATTGGCGGTCGGCGCCGATCTCAAGAATACTGTGGCATTGGCCTTTGAGGATCGCGTAGTGATTTCGCCGCATATTGGTGATCTGGGTTCGCTGCGAAGCTCGGAAGTATTCGAACAAGTTGTTGCCGATTTTTTACGGCTTTATGATGTCCGTCCGCAGGTAATCATTTGCGATGCGCATCCCGGCTACCATACCAGCCGTTGGGCAAAAGGTCGGGGCTTGCAGATAACCAAAGTGTTTCATCATCATGCCCATGCTTCGGCACTTGTTGGTGAGCATGATTTGAAAGGTCAAGTGCTGGTTTTTACCTGGGATGGTACCGGATATGGTGAAGATGGCAGCATCTGGGGTGGCGAAGCGTTATTGGGTTCTCCCGGAGATTGGCGCCGAGTTGGGTCACTAAGACAGTTTTATCTGCCGGGTGGCGACAAGGTCAGTCGGGAGCCGTGGCGTAGTGCTTTGTCGGTCTGTTGGGAGCAAGAGTTGGATTGGCTGGATTGTCCGTACAACAGCGATTTATTAAGGCAAGCCTGGCAGGGGCGTATTAACTGCCCGGTTACCAGTTCTGTAGGTCGACTGTTTGATGCAGCAGCAGCCTTGCTTGGGCTTGCTGATTATTCTACTTATGAAGGACATGCGGCAATGCGTCTGGAGGCAATCAGCGCGGTCGGTGCAGAGGCCATTCCCTTGCCATTGGCAAAAAATTCAGCAGGCGTCCTGATAAGCGACTGGGGTCGTCTTTTACCATTTTTGCTGGATATGAAAATAAGTCGAACAGAACGAAGTTCAGTCTTTCACAGTAGTCTGGCTACCACCCTTGTCGCGCAAGCCAAGGTCATTCGTGACGAGTTTGGTGTCACTCAAGTGGGACTATCTGGCGGCGTTTTTCAAAACCGATGCTTGACTGAACAAGCGATGTCAGAATTGCAAAAGCAGGGTTTTAAGGTTTATCTTCACGAGCATATTCCCGCCGGTGACGGGGGTATCAGTTTTGGTCAGATAATTGAGGCGGGAAGTAAAATGCTTTAATTCATCGGTTGCGTCATGTTGAAATAGTTGTGTCAATAATTGTCTCAAACCCGTGTCATCAATTTCCCGACAATCATGTATTTATGCATAGCTTTATCTGATGGCTATGAAACGGGTCGATGGGATGAGTAATTTAGGCTAATCAATGTTATCTGTGATAATTTATAGTAAATTCCATCCAGAAAACACGGCGTGAGGTTGCTGTAGCCAATTGGCAGTCTTGTTGATTATAGGTAGTGAATTTACGGTGTCCGTTGCCGACAAACAGGCTTTATTCAGATTGCTGTGCTTACGTTTTCATCGACTGAAGTAATGCTTTAAAACGGGATTGATAATAAAAAATACAGCAAGATATTGGAGCGTTTTTGTGTGCATCAAGCATCCTGCTAATCATAAAATCCTTGTAAAATTGGAGAAAAAGATGAAAGACATGGCTAAAAAGTTGTTAAATTATTTTCTGATCGGTGTTTTTGCGGTTATTCCTATTGTCATCATTTTACAGATTATGATTTTTGTAAAAGACCGGGTGACTGATTTGTTTCAATTGGTATATATCTATGCCGACAATTATCTATATACGATAATGGTTTTTGCAATCAGTTTTTTTATGTTGGTTTATATTGGTCGTAAATTGGTTCAGGAAGGTCGTTCTTGGGTGATAGCATCTTTTGATCATGTTATTGAACGCATTCCGTTAATGAATACGATTTATCGGGTGCTTAAGAAAGTTATCAATATGTTTTCATCCCATGATCAGACGATTGCAAAAGAAGTGGTTTATGTTGAATATCCCAAAGAAGGTCTATGGGCCCCTGCTTATGTCACTAATAGACTGGAGAACATGTATGTGCTGTTCATTCCGACCTCGCCTAATCCGACATCCGGTTTTACGGTGATAGTCGATAAATCGAAAGTGGTTAAATCAGCCATGAACATCGAAGAGGCCAGTAGTTTTATCATCAGTGTGGGTGTTGATTATGATAAGGCTTCGGAAATGATTCAATTGCCCTGATTCCAATTTTTTGTGTCTGAGGAATTAAGATGAAATTAATAGGTAAAGTGCTGGCGATACTGTTACTGGTTTCAGTCGCCGGCTGCGGGAAAGATGATAAACCCGTTAAAACCGCTGAGACAGTGCTGTTAAACAAACAACTGGAAACGTTGGAACAGGCTAAACAGGTTGAGCAAGGCGTTCAGGATGCGGCGGATCAACAGCGACAAAAAATAGAGCAGGGAACGCAATAGCCGTTGTGTCACTGGAAATAAATCCGCTCCCCATAGGATTTGTATAAAGCTTAAAAGCAATTGAACGCGGAAAACACGGATGAAGCTGATAATTACAGGTTAAAAAGTGCAAGACAGGTTATTTTTTAAAAATCCGTGTAAATCCGTCTGATCCGTGTTCCAATTTTATCAGTTATTTGACCAAGCTTAACAAAATCCCCGCAGCCACGGCGGAACCAATTACCCCGGCTACATTTGGCCCCATGGCATGCATGAGCAGAAAGTTATGAGGATTGCTTTCCAGACCCAGTTTGTTGGCCACGCGAGCGGCCATCGGCACTGCAGACACGCCTGCGGCTCCGATAAGAGGGTTAATCGGAGTGCTGCTGAATTTATTCATGATTTTTGCCATTATAACGCCAGCGGCAGTGCCGATGCTGAATGCAATTGCACCCAAGGCCAGAATACCCAAGGTTTTGATTTGCAGAAAGGCTTCGGCGCTGAGCTTTGAACCTACCGCCAAGCCCAGAAAAATAGTAACGATATTAATGAGCTCGTTTTGTGCGGTTTGGCTTAAGCGCTCAACGACACCGCTGGCGTTCATCAAGTTACCCAGCGCAAACATGCCAATTAAAGGAGCGGCTGAGGGTAACAGCAAGGTGCAAATCACCAGTAGCATTAACGGAAAAACAATTTTTTCGGTTTTGCTGACGACACGCAGTTGCTGCATTTCAATTTTTCTTTCATCTTCAGTGGTTAAGGCGCGCATGATGGGAGGCTGTATCAGAGGTACCAAGGCCATGTAGGAATAAGCTGCAACCGCAATGGCGCCCAACAAGTCAGGCGATAATTTTGAGGCAACATAAATGGCAGTCGGGCCATCAGCGCCGCCGATAATGCCAATTGCTGCGGCATCTCTTAAACTAAATTCAAGACCCGGTATGGCATTAAGCGCCAGTGCTCCCAATAATGAGGCGAAGATTCCAAATTGCGCAGCGGCACCAAGTAACAACGTTTTTGGGTTGGCCAACATCGGGCCAAAGTCAGTCATTGCGCCGACGCCCATAAATATCAACAATGGAAACAGGCCGGTTTTAATGCCTAAATATAGATAATACAAAATACCGCCTTCATCGGCGATACCGGCAACAGGAATATTACTGAGTATGGCTCCAAAGCCAATCGGTAATAACAGCAGCGGTTCAAAGCCCTTTTTTATGGCAAGAAACAGCAGTAAAAAGCCTATCAGCATCATGAAGACCTGACCGCCGGTAAAGTTGTAAATACCGGTGCTATGCCAGAGTGAAATGAGATTTTCCATGAGATGTCTCTTTAATTAAATTGTTTGTAACGACTCCGAACATGCGGGCTTTATGAGGACGCTGCACAAAAAAGACGAAAGACGAAAGGAGTATTTATCCCTTCGTTCATCCTTCATCTTTTGACCATGACCTTATAAAGAAATCAAAACATCGCCACCGGCAACGGCGCTGCCTTCTTTGATATTGACAGTGCTAACGATGCCTGCCGTTTTGGAGCGTACTTCAGTCTCCATTTTCATTGCTTCCATGATCACCACGACATCACCTTCAGCGACAATGCTACCCACGTCAACCAGGATTTTTAGAATATTACCGGCCATTGGTGACTCGACAACTGCGCCACTACTGGCTATCAAAGCGGCATGAGTAGGGCTGGGAGTTGGTTGGATTGAAAGAACTGCGTTATGAGAACCAACGATCACGCTGAAGTTTCTGCCGTCGACGTTAACAGTATAGGCTTCGGATGCTGGTTCGGCGGTTGCGTCTTCAGTATCTACAGGGCCGGACTTGGGGGCTTTGGCTAAGGCTTCTGCTTGTGCATCCGGTGAGGCCTCAAAAGCAGAAGCATTACCTCTGTTTGCCAGAAACTTCCAGCCGACTTGTGCAAACAAGCCGTTGATTAAGGCATCTTCTTCGATGTTGGCGGAAAGCGTTACGCCTTCAGACTGGGCTTTGTCCCGAACTTCGGCAATCAGTTTGTCCATTTCAGGTTCGATCAGGTCAGCCGGACGACAGGTAATTGGCTGGGCACCGTTAAGTACTTTGGCTTGCAGTGCCTTATTTACCGGGGCAGGGGTCGCACCATATTCGCCTTTTAAAACACCGGCAGTTTCTTTAGTGATATTTTTGTAACGCTCCCCGGTCATGACGTTAATCACGGCTTGGGTGCCGACAATTTGCGAGGTCGGCGTAACCAGGGGAATATAGCCCAGGTCTTCACGGACACGGGGAATTTCAAGCATAACCTGGTCAAACTTGTCGGCGGCACCCTGTTCTTTAAGCTGGCTTTCCATATTGGTCAACATGCCACCGGGGACTTGTGAAATCAGGATGCGGCTATCGACACCTTTTAGGCTGCCTTCATATTGCGCATATTTTTTTCTGATGTCTCTGAAATAAGTGGCAATAAGTTCCAGTTTGACCAGATCCAGACCGGTATCCCTGCCAGTTCCTTCAAGGCTGGCAACGATTGCTTCGGTGGGACTATGGCCATAAGTCATGCTTAGAGAAGAGATCGCTGTATCAACGTTGTCAACGCCCGCTTCGACGGCTTTAATGATAGTGGCGACACTTAATCCGGTGGTTGCATGGCAATGCAGATGGATCGGAATCTTGGTGCTCTTTTTCAGGCGCTTGACTAGTTCATAGGCATCGTAAGGTTTTAGCAGGCCGGCCATGTCTTTGATGCAAATCGAATGTGCGCCCATATTTTCGATTTGTTTGCCCAGGGCCACCCACAAGTCCATGGTGTGAACAGGACTGGTGGTAGAGGAAATGGTGCCTTGTGCATGAGCGTCGGTTCTGAGTAC
>CAIKYI010000127.1 GCA_903831545.1 uncultured Methylobacter sp.
GAAAGTATTGGTCGATACCTGCATTTGGTCACATGCACTTCGTACAAAAAAGCCCGAGTTTGTAACTCAGGTAAAAATCCTGGAAACATTAATAGCTGATCAACGCGTATTGATTATTGGTCCTATTCGACAGGAAGTATTGTCAGGTTATAGTGATCTGAACAAGTTTGAGACTTTAAAAGCCAAGCTGAATTATTTCGAAAATACGCCGATTTTGGATGAGGATTATATTGCTGCTGCCAAGTTCTATAATAAATGTCGCCAAAATGGTGTTCAGGGGTCGCACATTGATTTATTGATCTGCGCTGTTGCGATACGGTTAAATATCCAAATATTTACGAGTGATAAGGATTTTGGTTTTTATCAGCAACATTTACCAATTAAGTTGTACTCAATAACAACGGCTTGATGACAATATTTTTACATATCCAAAGCCTGTTTTGGACACTACAATTAAGTAGGTTGGGCAACATCTTTTCGTTGCCCAACATTTTGCGCTGTGATGTCGGGCATAAACCGCCTGCCCGACCTATCCGGTTAATATTCCCCCGGGAGCGCCAAGCCCCAGCTTGGCCCCGTGTCGCCAGACACGCAAAAGCCTCTTGCCGAGCTAGGGCTCGGCGGGCCCAAAAGCCTTTGCCGAGCCAGAGGTTCACCGCTCTCGGCTTAAGCTTATCTAAACAAAGAAGGATGGGGTGTTTGCTGTGGAATGGCCGCGAGCAATGTCAATACGGCTGAAGGAGTTCGCAAGTTTCGACGCACTGCGCGAATTAATAGCCCTAAAGTGCCATGAGTTATGATGTTTAAACTTTTGGCTGCTAAACTGGCAGCTGTGTCATCAGTTAGCAATGTGTTTATTGAATAATTAACGCACAAAGCCAAGGCTTCCCGTTCGCCGTTATGCAAGGTATAAAGTGAAGTAATGGCCAGCACTTGAGCGGAAGGCAATGGTGAGCTTTGCCGCCTCAGATTCACGCAAGTATTGTTTAATGCTTGTGGGCGGTGATGCATGACTTCATTCCAAACAGCTTCGGGTAACCAAACTGCTGAATAATCGCTCAAAACATCCAAGGCAGCAAGCTCATCTAAATGAATCAAAGGTCCGGCATCCGCAACAACTAATGCCGGATTAGTCGTCACCCTTTAGTCCCCATAAAACATCTTCCTGAATGAAAGAGTTTGATAGAAAATCTTGATGCGATTCCAAATAACGGCGTAGCGATTCATTGATCACTTCCTGTAAATTATTCGCCCATCCTTGTTGGATCAAGGTCTGTGCTTGTTGCCAAAGTTGATCAGGGACTTCTGCGTGAATAATATTACTCATAATTATTTTCCTTACTGGGTGCTTTTAGACATACCGCATATTCATTTTTGCCATCAATAACTTAAGTAAAACATCTAAATGATTTAGGCGAATAACATTAAAATTTTATTTTCCCAATGTTTGCCAAATATAATATCTGCTTCATTAGTCGTAATGGATTTATATGGCAACTATCGATTGAGATTTAAACAGGGTAATTAACCTTTGATAGGATTTAAAAGTATAACCTATCCGCTTGATTTTGTATCGTACCCATACCCAGCGTAATTATTCCCCCCCCTTTGAAAAGGGGGAAGTGAATACTTACGAAAAAGGCATGGAAATAGGAATAGAACAAACAACCAAAAACATAGTGATCAATTTAGTTAAAAAAGGCACACCAATTAAGATAATTGCTGAAGTAACCGGCTTAGCAGAAGCCGACCTCAAACTCATGATACTCAACGCGAACGAGCTTTAACATCCAGCCGAAGCGTGACTTGATAACCCTCTGAAATTGCCTATCCAAAGCCAGCTTTGGACTTAAAACCCCAGCAGAGTCGCAGATACACGATAGATAAGGCTGGCCAACTTCTCCACTGGTTTCCAAGCTGGAACTTGGGAAC
>CAIKYI010000128.1 GCA_903831545.1 uncultured Methylobacter sp.
ACATCGGAGTAAGGTTTTCCATGGATGATTTTGGTACTGGCTATTCGTCATTATCCAGCCTCAAGAAACTACCACTGGATCAACTTAAGATTGACCAGAGTTTTGTGCGCGACATCGCTATAGACCAAGATGACACTATTATTGTTGAAACCATCATTGCTATGGCTAACAAACTAAATATCGAAGTCATCGCCGAGGGCGTGGAGACCGAAGCCCAACGTACTTTTTTAGAGCAGAACGGATGTCAACTCTTTCAAGGTTATTTATTCAGTAAGCCAGTACCTATTAAACAATTTGAATTGTTACTGAAGAAAAACTCATTCTGACAAATTTATTTTATTCGATATCTGATGATAGCTTTACTTTAAGGTGATAGTGTCATTTGGTGAATCGCAGGTATAGGGAAGCGTAAAATCATAGTCGACAGGCAGTTTGGGTCGATACTGTTCGTTGAACAAAAAACCAACTTCACTTACTTTTTTATCAAAAGTTTGCTGGGCGCAGTCGGCCAACTGGAGACGGACGCTAACTCCCAATGAACGGCAGCAATGAACCCTATAAGCGCCCCTCAGAATCTGGAAAAAAAATTCAAAGTGACTACACTTCTTTACCGCAGCTTAGAGTCATAACTTTAATTTCCAGTAACACTAAAAGCATACTTATTTCCCGGCTTCAGCAATATGGTCAGCAGAGCGCAAAGCCAATGCAAAAATAGTTAAGGATGGGGATTCGCCACCACCCGTGCTCGGAAATATACTGGCATCTGCAATATAAAGATTTTCACAATCGTGTGTGCGTCCAAAAGAGTTTACGACCGAGTCATTCGGGTTTGCTCCCATGCGGCAAGATCCAAAGACGTGGGTAGCGCTAAAGTAGTCGTATGTACCGAATTCTTCGACGAGAGGATTGGCGCCCGCCGCTTTTAAAAGTTGTCGGCATTTCTCAGCCATAAAACTTAATCGTTGCAAGTCTTCGCTAGTCAGCCGAGAACGAATAAGGGCCAGCGGCAACCCCCTCGCATCGCGTTGCTTTGGATCAAGTTCAATACGAGTACCTTCATTGGGTAACATTTCACCAAACCCTGAGACAGAAAGTGCATGCCTAAGTGAATTTCGCATATTTTGCTTTAAACTGGCTCCAAAGCCAGGAACAATGCGACGAGCGTAGTTAACCGAGCCTGTCAATCCCGTTTCCAGTGTAGCCGAAGTAAAGCGACAGCCCCCAATTACGCCAGGAATGGCAGCGGGAGCATTGTAATCCCAACATATGGCATCCGCAGGCAAACCTTTGTAACTGTCGAGCGGAGTGTCGACCATACCTGTACTGACCCAGGTTAGCGAATCCATAAAGTTACGGCCAACCTGTTTGTTACTATTGGCCAAGCCTTTACTAAAAGTATGTGTGGCTGAATTAAGTAGCAAGCGCGGAGTTTCCACCGCTCCACCTGCCAAGACAACAATGGGCGCTTTCAGTATTCTGGTACCCCGCTTATTGTCAGTGACTTCTACGCCTGTAATACGCCCACTAACCTTGCTAACCAAGCGAGTAACCGGAGTATCGGTCAAAATGGTACAAAGTCCGGTAGCGAGGGCATGACGGATAAAGGTAACGTCAGCCGAACCTTTGTCACCAATTGGGCAACCATAGCCACAATTGCTGCAATAATTACAAGAGGGACGACCGTCATAGGGTTGAGAAAGTGCCGCGCGACTATTGGCCTGCCAATGCATGCCTATCGTCCGACCAGCATCTGAGATACAACGCGAGGCTTTGCATAACGGATGGGCAGGTAAAGGATAAGGCTCGCTACGCCAGCGTCCGTTCCCTTCGATTGGACCTGCAACACCGATAAGTTTTTCAGCTATCACATAATAAGGTTCAAGATCGGCATAAGTGAGTGGCCAGTCAGCACCGCTACCGAATTGACTATGCAACTTCATGGCAAGTGGATTAAGACGATGTGATTCACCCGTGTAATGTAAGGTACTGCCACCGATGCCACGCACATGATGGTAGCCCGCATCCGCGACAATACGCACGCCGCTCCGGTTGAGTCGTCCGGCAACGGCATTCCAGGAATGCAAATTATCCCATTGGGGATCTAATGGAGAATTGACATCAAAACCGTACTTACCTTGTGAACCAGACTTGAATGGAAAGCGATCCAGTTCCCATCGTGCAGTATGCAAACGATAGTCCTGAGCAGGCTCATAACGAGGCCCGGCTTCAATGATAAGTACTTTCAGCTTGTGTTGGGTCAGACGCCAGGCCATTGCTGCACCACCTGCGCCCGCACCAATGACAATGACATCAGGATGTAACATTAGCTGATAATAACTTCAGGATAACCCAGCGGTTGTGGAGGACGATTGATAGCTGAACCAACCCATGCGCGAGGGTCCGCATAATAATACATTACGGCACGATCACGTATCTCATGATAGAAATTCCGTGGGCCCGTGTCCCAGTCGGCTTTACTCATGGCTGATAACAAGCGTTCGAGCTGTTCGGAATCCAGTGCTGATAACGAACCGAGACTTTGCTTTAGCCACTGACAGCCTTCGGCAATAAGTGATTCCAGCGCGGGATTTTGTGTCGCATCGTTGAGGATTTGGATGTGCACGTTAAGCATGCTTGCTGCCGGTGTAAGTTCATCAGCGGGTAACAAGGCATCTACGAAGATACGCAAGGTTTCTTCGTACAATAGTTTAGGCCTGGTTTTAGCTATGGCGCGATTGACCGATAACAGCCATGCGCCGAATAAGAGGCTACCCATGCCTGCCATCCAACGCCGCCGGGACCAGTTGATTGTGTTTTTGAATTTTTTGGTAATCAACTTGGTCTGGCCTTATTCAGACTATTGACTGGTATTAAGAGTTCCTGAAATTCGGAAATCATTAATACCTAGGTGGATAATTTATAAAGGATTGGTGGTGCAATTATTGCCAACAGGAGCTGCATCACCAGGAAGACAAGTCAATGTGGTAGTTGTCGTATTAATATGTGGTCTGTTGTAAATACCCAGAGAATTAAACATTAAGAAAGTCGAAAATGAAGAGTTTGTCGAAAAGTTGTAATCAACGCCTGCATTAACATAAGGTCCTTGCGCACCGATACCGGCGAAAAGACCTTTCTTGGCAAAATCATAGCCACCGCCAACTTCACCCTGAAGAAAGTCTATGCCGTTAAAATATTTTACGCGTAACTTGCCCGGCTGAATAATCTTGTCCAAGGGCAGTGCAGGATTAAATTTGAATGCGATCGAAGCATCGGCTCCTTGGGTATCGCCATTAGTACTAACTTCAGCGTGGCGATAGCCCGCTACAACCTCAGGAATCCAGCTGTCTCCCATTGTCCATTTCAGTCCGCCATAGCCAACATCAACCCTCTTGTAGTTGAACTGACCACATTAGTATTAGTAATTGTGGCAGGGTAGGTGGTCCCAGCAAATGAAGCAGAAGTGACCAGTAATGCTGCGGTGCCCAGCAGTAAAGAGATAGTTATTTTGGACATTAAATTGTACCTGTAAGTATTTAATTAATACGTTCAGTCTTAAGGTTATCATTAAAGTACAAGATTTTCCAAGAAAAACTAGCTTTACATATGATGGAATCGAATAGATGTGCGGAGTGGTAATGGTGTGGATGATGAAAAGATGAAACTATTCACGGCAAAAAATAACTTAAGTCTCATAGAAAAGCATTAAGATACCATTCTTCTAAATTCTGGACCTATGAATTAAAAATGTAATTAGACTTTATTACTCCCTTTGCACTCAAAAAACGTCTAAGTTACAGCGTTGTTAAATTTGGCGTCACACTTTGAGCAGAAAGGCTTTGAGTCGTTTAAGAATTAGACGTTTTCTTAATCAGATGGGAGTAGTTGTACAAATTTTTTTAACAATATAATTTGCAAATGAATTTAGTTTGATTTTGTTGGCATTACATATTTACCGTTTCTATAGTTAGTTCGCTAAAATTGACTGACTGCTTGCTTGAGATGTGTCTGCTGCCGCCCCAAAATATGTGGTTAATGACTGTAGTGGGTGGTTACCGAGAGTTGAACAAAAAACCAACTCCACTAATTTTTTTATCAAAAGTTGACGGTCAGCTTCGTAAGCAGGCGTTGACTTGCAAACACTCAGTTTGGCAATGTATAGCCATTTTCTTGAATTAGCATTAGACAAGCATCCACCACGGTGGCGTCATACAGTACGCCTCTGTGATGTGTGATTTCATTTAGCGCGGCATCGACTCCCAGTCCAGCACGGTATGGGCGGTGCGATATCATGGCTTCCACCACATCAGCTACTGCTAGAATTTTCGCTTCGAGCAAGATTTCTTCGTCCTTGAGTCCCTGAGGATAACCTGAACTATCTAGTCGCTCATGGTGTTGCAATACAGTTTTGGCTATCGGCCAAGGAAAGTCTATTGATTTTAGAATCGCATAACCAGTTTCGGGATGTTGTTTGATCAAACCGAACTCGAATTCATCAAGCTTTCCAGGCTTGCAGAGTATTTCCGCAGGAACCCTAATCTTGCCGATGTCATGCACCACACTGGCAAGATTGAGTCCTTCAATTTGATTTTCTGAGAGTCTCAATTCTCTAGCGATGGCAGAGGCAAGATGAGCAGTGCGACGTTGATGCCCAGCGGTATAAGGATCTCGCATTTCGACAGTTGAAGCAATCGCCGTGACAAATGCCAGCATGCTTTTCCTAAGCTCATTGGTGCGATCATCCACTAGAAACTCCAATCGATTGCGCAGGCGCGTCATCTCTAGGTGTGTGCGTACACGAATCAACAATTCTTCGCGTTGATACGGCTTTGTAATGAAGTCCACTGCTCCCAGCTTAAATCCGTTTACTTTATCATTTGTTTCTGACAGTGCGCTGACGAAAATGATTGGCACATCGCGTGTTTCCAGTTGCGCTTTGAGGAGACGGCAAACCTCGAATCCATCCATTATGGGCATACGAACATCCAGAAGTATCAGCTCTGGTGGATTACTGGCGGCGGAATGAAGAGCAAGTTCGCCGCTGATTGCAGAGCGCACGTCATAGCCTTCCGTTTCAAGGAGTTCAGTCAATAACTTGAGGGTGGCAGGTGTGTCATCTACAACGAGGATTTTCCCTAGGCCTATAGAATTGTCATGATATTTTGAAATGGTCATTAGTTTAGTACATTAAGAATAGTGGGGTAATCAAAGTTATCGACCAACTGGATCAAGATTTTTTGCAATGGCTGATCATAAGCTGCGACTTGTTTGATCGCGGCGAAAATGCGATCTTTTTCGAGACTTTCCAACGATTCCTTCAGCTCGCCACGTAACGATTCCGGTAACATGTTCAGCATTTGTGGCGTCAATGTCGCGGGCAACACTTCATTTGTGGAGACACCTGCATAAATATATTTTATTCCCAGATGTTTTGACAGACATTCGTAGATTTCGTCGGCACGGTAAGGCTTTCGAATAAAGTCATTCATTCCCGCTTGGAGCATTTCCTGACGCTGTTCCATAAAGGCGGACGCTGTCACCGCAATAATCTTCACATCTTGACCATCGGGTAGCTGACGTATAGTTTTGGTGGCTTCCATTCCATCCATCACCGGCATGCGTCTATCCATCCAAATCAAGTGTGGCTGCCAGCTCTGGAATAGCTGTACACCTTGCTTGCCATCGTTGGCGACCTTAACCTGAATGCCAATGGTTTCCATCAGTTGCGTGAGTAATAATTGGTTCTCCAATTGATCCTCTACAATCAAGACGCGATAGAGCAGCTGTCCTGGCGCAAGCCCCACCACATCGCCTTCATTTGTCTCTTTGGAATAGGCGATGTTTTCTTGTTTGACCTCTTTAAGCGGCAGGTCGATCCGAAATAGAGAGCCTTTGCCTAATGTACTTTCCAACGTAAAATATCCATTCATTAGTTGCACGAATTGGCGTGTAATGGTGAGTCCTAGACCGGTTCCTTTGTTGCCTACCTGTTCTCCCAGTTGTACAAAGGGTTCGAAAATACATTTTTGATCTTCTGGTGCGATGCCAACCCCGGTATCTTCAACCTCAATTAACAAATATGCGATAGTGTTTTGCAGTTTTTTTCCTAAACGTAGCGTCACGCCTCCTTGCTGGGTAAATTTAATTGCATTACCAATCAAATTGATGAATATTTGACGATAACGAGCTTCGTCGCCGAGGATAAAACGCGGAAATTCGGAAGACTGATCAATTAATAACTGTAAGCCCTTATCTTGGGCGCGCATTGACATCATATCAACAATGTTTCTTACCAAATACCCAAGATCGAACGGCGCTTCTTCAAGCTGGACGTGACCAGCATCGATCTTGGCCATATCCAGAACATCGTTAATCAGGCTTAGCAGATGTTCGCCGCTACGGTTGATAATTTCAATATTCTGTCGATGGCTGTCAGGAAATTGCGCATCCTTTTGCATTATGCTGGAAAAACCGAGGATGGCATTTAACGGTGTACGCAGTTCGTGACTCATGTTAGCTAAAAAGACGCTTTTTGCTTTATTGGCCGCTTCCGCATTGTCGCGTTCCTTCACAAGCTCCGCCGGGCTAGGTAGTTTCAAGGCTTGCGGGATGACCCACCAAATCGCAAACACGGTTGCGGACGCAACCACAGCTGCTATTGCATTTAAATAGGCCTCCAGCCAGTACAGAGGTATCCAGATCGTTACCACCGATAGTAGATGGGTACTGGCGCAAGTTAGAATGAATGCATTAAAAAAAGTTAGGTACAGCCAGCGGTATTGCAGATCTTTGCGTTTCCAGACGAAATAGGCGATGCCTATAGGGTAGGTAGAGTAAGCCAGCGTCATGACCGCATCCGAACCGGCAGTTAGCCAGAGCAATGGTGAATTCCAAGTCAGGCAGTAGCCATGTGGCATGAAACCATTAATCCCGAAAAAATCAATCAGAGTTTGCATTATTTGATGTCCAATTGTGCAACAGAGCCGGAGTGCCGCCCATTATGAAAAAATTCTTTTTAAAGATAAATCAGAGTATATCCTACAAGTTACGCATTAACGACAGGGTGAAACTCTAAGTTCAAATGAGTCATACTTGGCATTACAGACCCAATAAACGCCGCAATGACTTCTTAGAAAAAAATTCACTGTACGCTAAAGTAATTGTTAATCACTGCGGCAAAGCTGAGTTTTTGCAATTGGACAAAAAACCACAAATTGCAGCAAAAAGATGATTTTTTATCGCTTTTTTTACTGAGGACTTGAAAGCGTTCAATGTTGAATACCTGCTTAATCGCCCGGTGACATTGTTCAATCTGCCAATGACGATTATGTTGTTCGGCAAAGAGTTTACAATCAAAAGATACGGTTTTTTTATCACTTGGTAAAGCGTTTATATAATGGCTCAGCCGGGCTATTTACTGCGTCTGCCACTCGCTATTATTTTTGCCATAATAAAGACCTTATTTTACTTTCCAAGGAAGGGAAATTGCATAAATAAAGGTTAATTTAAGCAAATCTTAAAGCATCCATTACTTTTAAAACACGCACTCAGCTATGCGCGAGAAATTCAGGCTGTG
>CAIKYI010000129.1 GCA_903831545.1 uncultured Methylobacter sp.
CCCAAATTACAACGTTAACGCTTAAACTGCTTTGCGCTTGCGGGCAAAACCGGTTAAGCCGATTAGACCGGTACCAAATAACAGCGCAGCAGCAGGAACGGGAACTGCGGCTATTTGTTGTGCCTGAAAGTTAAGAGCCGTATCAGCAACAGCAAATACATAAAATTGGTTGGCTCCAGCTACACCAGGTACAAAATCATTGTCGTTGGCAACATATAAAGTGTGGAACAATGCGCCGTTATCGTAAATATCCTGACCAAAGGTTACGCCTTCAAGCTTGGCCGGAATATTAACGGCGGTGATACCATTTGCGATAAGCTTGGCAGCAACATCCAGAAACAGTGTCTTTGGAATTGCGGCAGCCGTTAAAGCATTTTTGGCAGCTGTTGTGCCGGTAGCAGCAAAATTGGTCACATCAGTTGCGCCAGTGATGTCAATTTTGAAAAGTTGTTTTACCACAGCGGCATCACCATTGCCCAAGCCGCTGCCATCGCGTTCATCAACCAAAAACTCATGATTGTTGACAGCGACAATTTCACTGACGCCTGAACCCGTAGTCAGGTGATAGGCATATTCGTGAGTCGTTCCGGTCGCGATATCAATAGTGACAATGCGGACATTACCGCTATTTTTAACGTCCTGTAATAACGGAGCCTGCATCATTCCAACCAGCATGGTGCCGTCTGGAGTAATTGCCAACCCTTCCATACCTTTATTGGTAACTCGTCCACTGGTATTTTGGGCTGCAAGCTGTTCGGTTGCTCCAACAGCAAATTCATGGGCAATTGCCAGATTGGCTGGCAACGCAAAAGATTTAATGCGCTCACCCGTTGTGCGGTCAAACTGATTGACATAAGGGCCGTATTCATCGGAAATAAATACGCTTTTGCCGTCATTGGAAACACGCACGCCTTCGGGATCGAAACGTGCGTTGCTGGGATTTGCTGACGTTGAATCAGGAGAGCCCAGTGCATTGGCAGTGCCAAAGTTGTCAGAACGACCGGTAAAATAATTAGTGCTATTGGCGAGGTTAAGAGTGGGTACACCGGAACCTAATGGAGCGCCATTAAGTTGGTTGCCCAAACCGGCACCCGTGCCATAATTGAGCGTAGTGGCGCTAGACAATAAAGTGGTTGCAGTTAATGTTGGCGTCAGGTTATAAGCCAAGCCAGTGCCCGATGTATTAGCAGTTAAATCCAGAGTAACAGTTTGAAAGCGCGAAATATAAGACGATGTGTCATCAACGGCACTGTTATAGGCAACTGCATTTGGACCACGGTCTGGCGTAGCAATAAATGTGTTGCCACCTGCCCAAGCAAGGCCGGAACCAATTCCGCCCAGTGAGTTGCCGGCAACTCCATTTTCAAGCAAGCCGGTTAATCCTGACAAATCGGTATTAGCGCCGGCAGAGCTACCGCTCAAGCTGCCAATGGCAATCAGTTGGCCTGAAGTGATCGCGGCATGGGCTGAAGTAGCCGCGCAAAGTGAGGCGATTACAGCCGAAAGCAACAGTTTTTTATGCATGATAATTCCAATAAGTTTTGATAAGTTGATAGACCTATAAAGCGATAATACGAATATCTTAATTTAATAAGACCTGCATTTTTCAATCCCGG
>CAIKYI010000130.1 GCA_903831545.1 uncultured Methylobacter sp.
ATGTGACATATTGTCGCAGTTGTGTATTCTCTGATTTTCCATCAGAATCCAGCTAATGGCCCTGAATATGCTTCAGGGCTTTATGACAACCTATACTTTTATAATGATGCTTTCACACGCCACACCCAAATCTGAATTTTCTGCCCGACAAAACCTGAGATGGTTATTTATTCTCAGAAACCTAATGATACTCAGCGAAGTAATACTCATTGTTTTATCTGTATATGGACTTAATATTCGGCTGCCGGAACAGTCGCTATGGTTGGTAATCGCATCCATAGGCGCCGTTAATATTTATACTTCAATGCGTTTAGAGACCTTGGATCCTGTAACTGAACTGGAAATTTTTTCTCAGCTAGTCCTTGATGTTTTTGCGATTACAGCCTTACTGTACTTGACCGGTGGAGCCTCCAACCCTATCACCTGGGTGTTTCTGTTACCACTCATTATTACAGCTATCATGCTGCATCAATCTTATGCCTGGTATATGGTTATTTTAACCACGTCAATGTATACCGCTTTAATGGCTTACAATGTTCCTTTGCCGTCGATTGAACCGCACATGCCCGACCCGCAAATGGTCTATTCCGATGCAAAAAGTTTTGAGCTGATGCAACATGTTCATGCCATGAACGATAGCCATTACTTTAATCTTCATATTTTTGGCATGTGGTTTGGCTTTGTATTTAGCGCCGGCCTGGTCGCATTTTTTGTGGTTGAACTGGCAAAAACCCTTAAAGCACAGGAACGAAATTTGGCAGAAGCACGAGAAAATGCGTTAAGAGATGAGCGTGTTGTCGCCTTGGGCACCCTGGCTGCAAGCGCGGCCCACGATATGGGAACGCCATTAGGCACTATTGCAATCATAACTCACGAACTTGAGCAAGAGTACCCCAGCCATCGTTTTAATGATCTGCACGAAAAATTACTGATCATGCAGCAGCAAGTTGACAGATGCAAGACTGCACTTTCCGTGATGTCGGCTTCTGCCGGTGAAATGCGTGCCGAATCGGGTAGTGCGATGCTACTGACCGGCTATATTGACGAAGTCATCAATCAATGGCGAACTCATAAACCAACTGCAAAATTAAATTTTTTTATTAATCCTGACGTTGCAATGCAAGCCAAAATCCTTGCCGAACTTACATTGACGCATTCAATAATCAATATTTTAAATAATGCCGCTGAAGCCTCTCCACCGAATAAAGGGATTGAATTTCACGCCTCCTGGGATGTCGAGCAAGCAGTTATCAGAATCAGGGATTTTGGGCCGGGACTTCCGCCTGAACTGATCGATTTTGCCGGCAAACAACCTGTTGTCAGTAAAAAACGTGGTTTAGGCGTGGGCTTGTTTTTGGCCTATTCCACAATCAATCGATTGGGCGGAAAAATCAAATTTTATAACAATGAATCGGGGGGTGCGAGTGTTGAAATAACTCTGCCTCTTTTAAGCACAGAGAACAATGATGATACTTCAGGAAATTGATAAGCCACAATTGCTCCTTGTGGATGATGATGTGACATTTTGTAAGGTACTGAAAAGTGCCTTAGAAAAAAGAAATTATGAGGTGCTAGTCGCTAACGATGTCAAAACAGGCATAGCCTTTGCCGAGCGCCATTTACCGGAATATGCGGTGATTGATTTACGTATCGGCCATGAATCAGGCCTGGAACTGGTCAAAAAACTTATTTCATTAGATGACAATACCATTTGCGTGGTATTGACCGGCTTTGCCAGCATAGCAACAGCCGTTGAAGCTATAAAACTGGGTGCCACCCATTATTTAACCAAACCAGCCAATGCAGATGAAATTGCCAACGCGCTTCATAAAAACGAAGGCGATTCATCGGTATCAATTAGTGAAAATCCCTTATCCGTAAAGCGCCTGGAATGGGAGCACCTACAAAAGGTTCTGATGCAAAACGACGGTAATATTTCTGCCGCTGACAGGGCATTAAATATGCATAGACGCACATTACAAAGAAAACTGGATAAAAAACCGGTCAAAGAATAGTAACTTGAAGGTTGTTAAATTGTAGAAATATTTCAAATTTCCCATCAATATTCAGCTTACGTTCAGGTTCGGCAATTACTACCTGACTTAACGCACTAAAATACGATAAATACATCTCTAATTTTCTGGATAAATCCAACTCTTTGCTTAACAAAACCATAGGAACATTAAAATATATTTGTTTATTATCAGTATGTTAAAAAAATTAACGTATTATCAAAATAAACAGAGCGAAATTATGGTTTCTCGTTTGACAAATGTTTTTATATTTATAGCTTTGACACATGCATAAGCTCATGATAAAAATACGCCGTCGTTTAAATAAATTCGACAAGCAACTTGATGAATAAATTTAGCAAGCTGCCCCCTTTGAGGAAAGGGAATAAAATAAATATAATTAATATAAACTACGAGGATTTTAAAATGGCTGAAGAAATTGAAAAAGACAACACATGGTTGATTGCTGGTGTTGCTATTGCTGCTGTTATTGTATTGGTTGTAATGTTGAAAAAAGATGAAACTAAACATTTGCAAAGTGGTGCTGTTGCACAAAGCCAAGCTGAAGTGTTTAAGAAAGTAGAACAAAGACACACTAGCAACAAGACTGGTAACGTAGGTAACTAAAAATAATACCCCCCGTTAATATGGCGGGGGGTGTTTTACATATCCGATTTAATATTTTTCAATAACCGTTTCACAAAACATCTTTACATCTTTACATTTATACCCTACCTAACAACTCTGTTACCCTATTAAAGAATCAGATACTGATCTTCGATTCCATATATAAACACCTGACTTGTGTTTGTGTTTAATTATTAAAAAACTCACAGTACTTCCAAGAATAGTAGCCCAATAATACCGGCAAATTTCTTTATCTCCATCTATTAATCACGCTTTAGTTAAACAATTAAAAATTGTCCAAATAACATTTTTATAGTTAATTTAACGCAACTGTAATTTACCTCAAGAAACACTATAGAAAATGTTCAATATTGCGCTCTTTGAGCCAAAAATCCCTCAAAACACAGGTAATATTATTCGGCTCGCAGCAAACAACGGATGTCATTTACACTTAATCGAACCCTTGGGATTCGACTTTGAAGAAAAGAATTTACGACGATCCGGTCTTGATTATTTTGACCTGGCAAACATTAGCCGCTACCCAAACTACAATGCCTTTTTAGAAGCAATGCCAGACCATAGAATATTGGCTTTAACGACTAAGGGGACTCAGCTTTACAATCAAATTGAATTTCAAGCTGGTGATGTCTTGTTATTTGGCTCTGAAACAGCCGGTCTACCCGAAGAAATTCACAAAACCATAGCTTTAAATCATCAGTTGCGAGTTCCCATGAGGCCGAACAACCGAAGTATGAACTTATCGAACACAGTAGCCATCGTTAGCTACGAAGCATGGCGACAGCTAGGCTTTAAAGACGGAAATTAATAACTCACGAACAATGGCCGCGACGCCATGTCTTAGCTCACTTTTCAAATTGCATCATTTCCACCACAGACCTTCCTATATCGATGGTGCAAGTTATAAACGCCTTTGTTTGATTGCCTGTGCCAATTGGTGTACAGCCATCGCGTATTTATCGCTATTATTGTATTTTTTGATCACCTTAAAATTGGGGTGAACATGCCAGTATTCACTACCCGTGATTGCGCTTAACTCAATAATCGAGTCGCCGCCATAACCTTTAATTTGTTCCGCTACGGGCCTGTTGTTTTGCCAGCCGTTTTTTGAAAAATAATGCGCGACGCTACCAATCGCATCTTGTTGATCCCAAAGATTTCGATGTCCGTCATTATTAAAATCAACCGCAAGACTTCTAAAACTGCTGGGCATAAATTGCCCCAAGCCCATGGCGCCAGCCCAGGAACCAACCGGCTTACGAGGCTCATAGCCTTCTTCTCGGGTCATCAACAAGAAATTTTCCAGCTCGGTGGTAAAAAATTTGGCGCGTCGTTGTGTATCAAAAGCTAATGTTGTCAAGGCATCAAAAGTTCGCGTTTTACCGATATTACGGCCAAAAAAGGTTTCCACCCCGATAATCGCAACAATATATTCAGGATCAACGCCAAAAGTTACGCTGGCTTTTTGGACTGCATCGGCATTGCTGCTCCAAAAACTGACGCCATTATTAATATGCGCTTCGGTAATAAATTGCTTGCGATAGCGCGTCCAACTGCCCGGACTGGGTTTAGTGGGTTTGGGCCCCAAATAGGGCGCAGGATTTTCCAGCCGAATCACGTAATCCAGGCGCTCAGCTTTAGAAAACAGGCTGTTTAAATAACCCTCAGAAAAATTGTAGTCCTGCACCATATGCTTGATAAATTTCTGTACCGGTAAGGACTGAGCGTAAATACCG
>CAIKYI010000131.1 GCA_903831545.1 uncultured Methylobacter sp.
AAAGATGCCGGTCATTATATTGCACCGTTTAAAATAATCGGCGGTGTTGATGAGGCTTGGGCTGGATTTAAAACGGCGTTGCGGAATCAAAGTCGTACAGTAATCACTGATGACACTGGCAACACGCTTCATGCAACAGCAACCAGTCTGGTGTTTCGATTTGTGGATGATATCGATGCAATATTGGATGCAGAGGCTCGATTAATCAATATTCGTTCTGCATCACGAACCGGCTATGGTGACTTTGGGGTTAATCGCAAACGGATAGAAACGCTCCGTTCGCAACTGCAACAAGGTCAATTCATTGAATGACGCTCATTGCGTAACTCTTCGCAATGGTAAGGCAGAAGTCTGGTGATCCCGGCGGCTAATCCGTTATGTTGACTTTTGTTTTTTTGTTCCTTAAATATCCGATTCCAAACAATAAAACCAACATCCCCCATAATAAAGTCGGCACCAGATAAAACCTGTTTTGGTAGAAGGTGGCTGGTGGATTTTTTAGATAAGGCACTTCGTAAACGCCAGACCAGGCTTGATGTATCGGAGAACGTTCCAGTATTTCACCGGAGGCCAGTGATACAGTGGAAATACCGGTATTGGTAACTCGAAGCACCGGACGACGAAATTCAACACCGCGTGCCAGAGTCATGTACATGTGCTGGTATGGTTCCTGCCAGGAACCATACCAGGAATCATTGGTGACATTGACAATAAACTGGGCGCCGAGCTCAGCCAGCGACTGAGAAAAGCCGGGGAACAGGCTTTCGTAGCAAATTTGTGCGCCCATTTTATAACCATTCCAGTGCAGCAATTCAGTCGGGCCATGGCCTCTGGCAAAATGGCCTGTGGGCGGCAACCAGTTGCGGATTTCCGGGAAAATTTGTTCGCCTGGTATATATTCTCCAAACGCCAGCAGAATGGTTTTGCTGTAATGCGGTGGCACTATTTCGCCGTCTTTATTCAAGACAAACAGGGAATTAGTTATCAGGTTAGAAGGTCCATCGACGCTGTAGGCGCCGGTAATCAGCGGCAGTTGGCGTTCCTTGAGAAACTTCCCCAGCGCTACAGGGTAGAGGTCATCGGTAAATTGTTCGCCCAACAATGCCGGAAATGCAGTTTCAGGCCAAAGCGCAAAGTCAATTTGAAGGTCTTTACGAGCATTAAGAGCGTTATCGGTTTGCGTGGTATAGCGGTTATATATTTCTTTGCCAAAACCTTTGCCAAGCTCGGCGGCCATTTTTTCTGCATTTTCGATGTAGGCTTGAATCATCAATACTTTAAACGAGGCATCCGGTTGCGGTAGTCTGTTTTTAAGCCACAGACCGCCAAGATTCAGCAACATAAAACCGGTTAATACGCTGGCCAGTATGATTTTTCCTGTGTTTTGTCTGCGTTTTTCCCAAGCCACATAAAGCGGAACATTGCACAACAGGGTCGCGGCACTAAGACCGCTAAAACCAACCACTTCCGCCCAGTGATAAACAGGGATGTTGGAGCCATACCAGGAATAACCGAAGTTCCAGTCAAACAGGGTTAGCGAATAGGCCTCACAAAGCGTGGTGATAAGCGCCATCAGTCCCAGTGAAAGCTGCTTTGACCATTTGAATTTATCTCGGCCCCAAAACCACAGCACCCCAGCCAAGGGTACAAAGGTGTGTGCTATCAAGGCATAGATTAACATGCCGATTGCCGCTACAGGCCAGTCCAGATGAGCAAATTCATGTAGCAGGTAAGTGACCCAGTTAAAGCCGATCAGCGTAAATACGAAAGAGGTAATCATACCGCCCAAGACAACGTTTTTTAATCGGGTTTGCTGACCCCAGAAAATCCACAACGGCACAAAGCAGAATAACGAAGCCCAGGGAGGGAAGGGGATATAACTGGTGCCGATTAGAATGCCGGACAGAATCGGCAGTAGCCAGGGAGTCAGTGTGCTGGATGGCTGGTTGTTCATAATGGATTAAGATATTGATTACAAACAAATTGAGTTGTAGATCGGGTTAGCGATAGCGTAACCCGAGGGATACCACATTAGTTTGTCGGGTTGCGCTAACCCGAGCTACGGATACCTAACTGCCATGAATTTCCGCATGTAAGGCACGGTACTCATCTGTCAGTTTATGGTTGGGAACATAATGCACCAGTGGTTTTGATTCTGAGTGCGATTCTCTTACCTTGACTGAGGGGGATATCATTGCAGCCAATACCGGCAGACCTTCAGCGATTAGCTCTTCAACTAATTGGCGTGGCAGGTTGGCTTGTCTTTGGAACTGGTTGACGATAATACCTTCAATCTCAAGCCTTTGATTATGGTCGGCTTTAATCTCGGTTACCACCTGCATCAAGGAATATAAAGCTTCCCTGGCAAAGGTGTCGCAATCAAACGGAATTAAACATTTGTCGGCTGCGATTAAGGCGGATTGACTGTAGAAATTTAGAATAGGTGGCGTATCCATGTAAACCACATCAAAACCTTCAAGTTTATCCAGCGCTTCTTTGAGTTTAAATATTTTCATCCGCGATTCAAGGCGACTTTGTAATGGCTCAAGTTCTGGATGTGATGGAATGACAAAAAGATTGGGGAATGGCGTCTCGTGAATAGCATTTTCAAAGCCAGACCCTGAGGAGCCGCCACCAAACAGGTT
>CAIKYI010000132.1 GCA_903831545.1 uncultured Methylobacter sp.
GGTAAGTTGCTTATTTTTTGAGCCGCTTCAATAAGTCCGGAAGCTTGTTTGTAATTGGTTTCGATCATTTTTAATGTATTTAGTATTTTTAACAGGAGCAGTTTAAGTGGTTTCGTAAGAGTTTATTAATTTATTGTCCGACACGCCTTATATATCCACCACCAACTTACTTAAGCGCTCCTGCCCGGCATGGGTGTAAATCTGGGTGGTGGCGATACTTTCATGGCCCAACAAGGCCTGAATATCCTCCAATTGTACGTCTTTTTCCAGCAACCGGGTGGCGGAACTTATGCGGCGTGACCTTTTTGTCGATGCCAGCTTTGTCGATCAGCTTCTTTAAATAGACCAGGACCGCATGAGGACCGGGCGGTTTGCCGCCGGGTTGCTTGGCGAACAGGTAATCGTCGCTGGGTTATTAAGTATTCCCCTTTGATAGCCGTAGCCGCCAAGAAAAATAAACGAGCGGTAGCCACCTCATGGAGAATGGATGAGACATACATCAAGGTCAAAGGTGAATGGGTTTATCTATATCGTGCCGTTGATAAGTTTGGCGACACCGTTGACTTCATGTTGTCTGAAAAATGCGATGAAGCCGCAGCTACTTTGTTTTTTAAGCAAGCCATAAATAACAACGGTTTCCCAAAGAAAGTGTTTATGGACAAAAGTGGCGCAAACTTCGTTGGCTTAGAGAATATTAACTTCCTGCTGATGCTTGCCGGAATAATCAGTTTTGTTGAAATTCTTCAGATCAAGTATCTGAACAACATAGTCGAACAGGATCACCGTTTCATCAAGAAAATAACGAACCCGATGATGGGTTTTAAAGCTTTCTATTCAGCCAAAGCAACAATTGCTGGAATTGAAACGGCGCATATAATTCGAAAGGGGCAGTTGTCCGATGAAAATATTCCTGCCTATAAGCAGTTCATGGTACTAGCAGGATAGTCTTGCCTCTAAAATTGGTATTTTCCTGGCTTTCGCTAAACTTTGCGACAGTACCAAAAATCTTGATTGTTAATTTAATGTTGTGAAAGTTGCCTGTCCCTGCAATTTAAGTGTTTCTTAAATTGTTTAATACGTCAGAATCTGACGCATACCTAACGTATAGTTTTCAATCATCGGTTACTTGTATAGCTTTCGTTCACTAAAGATTAGCCTTGGCTAGTTTGCTGGACGGTCGTCTATCGTTTAGATTCGATATATTAACCCTATTGGAGGCTACTTATGACAACCAAATTACTCGACCATGCTCGACCTGATTTGAATATTATCGTTAATCAGGATTTTCAGAAACACCCCGTTTTACTGTTAACTTGTGTACAACAGTATTTGGATGCCAATGGCTGGCATTTAAACTGTTCAAACGCCGAAGAACCCCACGTCAGTATGGATGGAATGGTTAAAACAGATAATGGCTCATACTGTATATTTTTTGATGTGATTGAATCCCAAGATCGTTTCTCTATTTATGTTTACAGCCCTACTTTTGTTCCGCAGGCGAAAATGGAACTGGCTTTGGCGCTGATTAACCATCTGAACCAGAATATGTTCTTAGGTAAGATAACCCTGAATACAGAAGATGGGGTATTGCGAAGTATGGTGACAATTAATACCGGAGGAACTAGCTTGAGTAATAAAATAATTGAGGCTATGGAATATGCTGCGATTAGTGCTATCAGTAATGCCTATCCTTGCATTACCGCACTTTGTTTTGGTGATTCTAACTTAGAAGAGTTGTTGGCCCTGTTAGACGATTAACCAAGTCGCCTAGTTATTTGAGTTTTCAGTCATCCGCAGCTGTTTAACGACTCATTGTCCTGCTGGAAAACTGCTGCAATGCCTGCTCAATAAGTGTCCGTCCTCGTAACTGCTTAATCCAATCAACGGGAATACCCTCATAGCCGAAGCGTATCCCCGCCAGTCCACCGGCGACACTGGCAGTAGTGTCAGTGTCGTTGCCCATGGCTATGGCGGTGCGAACAACATCAGCGAAATCGTTTCCTTGTAACGCGTAAATGGCACTCCAAAAGCAATCAACTACAAAGCTGGTGCCTTGCGGGTGGTAGCGCTGAGCCACATCAAAGATTCGGGGCAGTTGCTCCTGTTCGGTGATACCCAACTGCGGTGTAAGTGTGAAAATCATGTCTTCCCAGTCAAGGTCTTTTCCATGAAGTAAGCGTCTTGCAACCAGGCAGTACAAAGCGCAGACAACACCGCTTAAGGGATGTGCATGAGTCGGCAGGGATTGGCGTATCGCCAGGCGGATCAGTTCGGCATCATCGCCTTGGTGCCAGAGCGCTAAGGGTAGTGTGCGCATCAGAGCGCCGTTACCATTAGCGTGATCTTCAAAGCAGCCCGCTTGATTGGGTGGTACACCTTCACGCAACTTCTTTAAGGCTTGACGCGTAGTGATACCACAATTAATGGCTTTACCATCCGGCGTATACGAACCTTGATCAAGCCAGGCTAATAATTTCCGAGCAAAATCATCCAGATTTAAGGCGTTGCACGCCAAAAGTGAGTCCAATAAAGCCAAGCTTTGCGCTCCATCACTACTCCAAGTGCCAGGCAAAAGATTGTCAAAAGCGTTGTCATAGCCTTTGGTTGGCAACATGTTTATTTGTTCTTTTGGCGGTATCGCGTGAATAGGCAGAAATTCATAAGGATGTCCCATAGCATCACCCACCAGTAATCCATAAAGAGCACCTTTAATTTTGGAATGACGAGTTTGAAATTGAGCAGCGGGCAAAGCCATATGGAAAAAACACCTATTATGAAAAACCAAATGACTGAGTATGATGCCATTTCTGGTGTTTCCACACTAGCCTCGTTAGCATTTTACTGCACATTAAGCCGGACTTTACCCCTTGTTGAAAGAGTCATAGAGTGATTCACCAAGCTTCACCTATTCGCTGAAATTGATGCAGGCTCGGTTTTATTGCAATGCTGTTAAATTTAGCTTAGGCTTGCGACAGATTATGACCAACAAAATAGTGCCAGAGGTATATCAGCCGCTAGAGTCGGTGTAAGCTGGTTTAATGAAATAACCTTTCATCGCAAGGAGCTTTCCATGTCAGATCCTTTATTACGCCAGTGGGAAATGCTCAAACTGATACCGCGCGAGCGTAAAATAACCGTCAAGGATTTACATCATAAATTGCAAGACCTGGGTTTTTCGGTGTCCCGACGTACTTTGGAACGGGATCTGGACCGGCTGTCGATTCCGTTTTGCTTA
>CAIKYI010000133.1 GCA_903831545.1 uncultured Methylobacter sp.
GTCATCGAAAATCTTGCCGGCCAGATTTTCAAACTGCGTGTTCAGGCGAATTTCTGCATCCAGCAATAATTTTAATTTTTCTTCGGTATTTTTTAGTTGCTCCTCCATGCGCGCCTCTAATTGGGCATTCTGGGTTTTGGTCTCCAGAAACTGCTGCTGCAACTGTTTAAATTCGGCCTCCCGATTATTGAACTGCTTTAGTTTTTCTTCAGTAACGGCAAGCTCCGTCGACAGTTGCTGAATCAGCTTTTTATCTTTGCCAGATAAAAAGTACGTGGCCAATGCCCCGGCAAAAAAACCTGTTACAGCCCAAAGCAACGGAAAAATGTTATTGATAATATTCATGGTTTTTAGCAGGAATTATCTTTGGCTAAATAAGACGTCAGGATAGGCTTGGTTGATTACGAAGGTTCCAATTGAACATCATCATTTTGTGAACGGTCATACCTTAAAATGGCAAGACAATGTCGGTTTTTATTTTGTTCAGCAATGACCTGATTTGATTCTGAATCCTGTGCATTGCCGCGTCGGTATCCGCTTCAAAACGAATAACCAAGGAAGGTGTTGTATTTGAAGCTCTAACCAAAGCCCAGCCATCGGAAAAATCGACACGCATTCCGTCTATGGTGGTGATCTTACCATCAGCAAAATGAGCGTCCTCCAACAGCTTGTCCATAAAACTGAAGTTTTCACCCTCTTCAAGCTCTACCAGTAATTCCGGAGTATTGATACTGTCAGGAAAATCGGTGAACACATCCGCGCTGCTTCGGCTGTCCCGGGACAGGATTTCAAGCAAACGCGCAGCAGAATACAGCGCATCGTCAAAACCAAACCAGCGATCATTAAAGAAAATATGCCCGCTCATTTCCCCGGCCAATTTGGCGCCGGTTTCTTTAAGTTTTGCTTTCATTAACGAATGCCCGGTTTTCCACATCAGCGGTCGGCCGCCACACTTGGTAATCTGCTCTGCCAGATGGCGGGAGCATTTTACATCGTAGATAATTTCTGAACCCGGATTGCCTGCCAACACATTTTTGGCAAACAGCATCATTTGCCGATCCGGCCAGATGATCTTTCCATTTGAATCGACAACGCCCAAGCGATCACCGTCCCCATCAAACGCAAGCCCAATATCGGCTTTGTAATGTTTGACCGTAGCAATCAATTCGTTCAGATTTTTGGGATTGCTCGGATCGGGATGATGATTGGGGAAGCTACCATCAATGTCGCAGAACAGTTCAATTACCTCACAACCCAGCGTTTTCAGTAGCAGGGGGCCAAGCTCACCGGCAACGCCGTTACCGCAATCAAGAACCACGGTCATCGGGCGTTCGATGTTAATGTATTCGGAAATAATCCCTATATACTCATTATGATACTGATTGTTTTGTTCGATACTGCCGGGTTGACCCGTGGTGTAGGCGGCCTCGGCAATACAGCTTTTAAGTTGCTGAATACTTGCTCCGGACAGGGTTTCATCGTTGATGATCATTTTTAGGCCATTATATTCGGCGGGATTATGGCTGCCGGTAATCATCACGCCGGAACGCCCTTCAGTATGTTTGGTAACAAAATAAAGTATCGGCGTTGGAATCATGCCGATATCAACGACATTAAGCCCGGTTGAAACCAGCCCTTTAATCAACGCTTCTGCCAGAACTGGACTGGATATTCTGCCATCCCGACCGACTACCATGGTTTTACAGTTCTGCTTTTTGGCCTGAGTACCCAGCGCCCGTCCAATATCGTAAACGACTTCTTGCGTCAGGGTTTTGCCAACGACGCCTCTAATATCATAAGCTTTAAAAATGGCGCCTGGGTCAGCTTTTTTTTTTAAGGTGGTGGGCATCTCAAAGAAATCAGGCACGGTGCTTTCTATTATTTTTGGTATTTCAGGCATTGGATCGGTTTGCGAGAGTTGTTCGGGTGCCGATTTGTTAACAACAGGATGGTTTTCAATATTTCCTGAGCCATTGACAGGCTTCGATTTTTCTTCTCCCATCCATGATGTCGTGCCGCCGACCGTGATTGGATCATCAAAGTCATCAAAAAACCCACTCATTTCCATGTCAACAAAATCACTTTCAGTATCGTTGGCCCCGTCGGTATCCTGCGTATTCAGAACCCGTTTAAACTGAACCAGCGTTGATACAACGGCGTTCATTTCAGGCAACAAAATAGGGTAAGTACCCTGTAATTTATTAGTCATCATATCCTTATAGGCTTTGAGTACCGTGCTTAAATCTTGTCTCAACAAGTCTGCAAGTCTTCTGTAACCCATAAAAAAAGCCAGCATTGCCATTAAGGCAGCAATAGCGATTATGCCGGCAATAACGGTAACTCCGGAAAAACCGGTATCAGCGGCATACTGATAATGAAGCTCCCAACTGGTATTGCCGACCGGTATCTGGGTATCATCACTCGGTACGGCATCTGTTTGGTCGCCTGCGCTGCCCAGGACCAGCGTTGCCTGCCGCAATTCAAGATGGCCACCTTTTAACTCCACGGCCTTTAGACTATTGGCGATAAAGTCAAAGTTCAAACTGGCCAAAACAACCCCCAGCACCTGATCGTTTTGCATAATTCTGCGCGTTATCGCCAGATGCCGGTCAGGCCCGATGTCGCCTTGTATGGCCGGCAGCTGATTTTTGGTAAAGGTTTGCCGCACCATATCCAGATCTGCGTAGCCCATTTTAGGAATGCTTTTATCATCAAGCTCACTGACCCCGGGCAAGAGCAGCCTTATCTTTAAAACGCCCGGCAAATATCGTTCAAGTTTTGTGGCTACAGTGGTTAATTGAGCCGAATCTGAGCTGGTGACGGCAGCCAGCACGTCAGGATCCTGGGTCATTTTTTGGAGTATTTCGGTCAACAGGTTAATTTGTTCAGTGATGCCCAAGGCCGCGCTTTTTGCTACAGTCTCCGTCGAGTCTTTCTTGGCCTGGATTATTTGAGTCGAACTGATCCAGTAAACGCTTGCGCCGGCAATTACAATAATTAATACAGCAAGCGCTGACAAAAAGGAAAAAAGTCGTACCATGTTTAATGCCTATATTTTAATAAGGTGTAGCGTATTATGATTAGCTGATGAAGTACAAAAAATGATCTAAGGGGCACTGTAAAATAAAAACTCGCCCGTTATTGACCTGAGTTGTGTAATCGGGTTGCGCGTCAGACACTGATAGTCTATTTATCAAACAGTCGATCTCAAACAGGCAGTAACAATTTAAATGTTAGGTGTAAAAGGCCAATGTTTATAGTGGCTTGGTTATTCTGAATACTGTTTTTTAGATAGTATCACATTAGATGCATGATTTTCGCAAAATTGCGTAGGCTTAGAATTACTCTTTCGCATGTAAAATACCGTTTTATCCCTTTAAAAACCGGTTAGCTAATACACAAAAATGGCACACGGATGCCAATAGTAGGCACATCCCGGCAACACGAATTAAACGGATAATTACCGATTATAAAGCGCAGGACCGCATAGATTCTGAAAAAAATCCTTGTAAATCGGCCGGATCCGGGTCATCCCTGTTCTATTAATAGTTAACTGCATTATCTTTGCGCTTGTCTTTTCTGATAAGCTATTAAAAAAAATCTCCTCGATTGCTTTGCGCTGAAGCAGCAAAAATATGCGCTCAAGTTTTGACCGGACTTTAGCGCTTGCTTTCCAGGTTAAACTGCCGAGTTGCCCAAATAAGGAAGCGAACATGACACACGGCTTATTTTCAATCTGCTTGAAAAGTTTAGTTTTCCCGCAAGTCGGCGACAAGACCAGAAGCGGATTAGTAACGTTATTTTTCCTGCTGATAACAATTAACGCGGGTTGCTCCAAGCAGGATAATGAAGCCACTGCCATACCCAGACCTGTAACAGTGTTTAGGGTTGGCGAGCAAATTGTCGATGCTTCCAGGCGGTTCGCAGGCGAAGTGCTGCCTCGTTACCAAACAACCCTGGCTTTTCGTGTGGCGGGCAAAGTGTTGGTTCGTCAGGTTGATATCGGCGAGCGCGTTCGTAAAGGTCAGCTGCTGGCAAAACTCGACGCTACCGATTACCAACTTAACTGCCAGGCCCTAAAGGCACAAATAGCCTCGGCCCATGCAGAAGTTGATTTTTCCAAAGACGAACGGCAAAGACACCGGGAATTGTTTGGGCAACAGCTTATAAGTCTTGCTGAGCTGGATCGGCATCAAACCGCCTACATTACCGTAAGGGAGCGATTAAAAACACTTGAAGCCCAACTTGGCCAGGCATCCAATCAACTGGCTTATACCGAACTTCATGCCGACCGGGATGGCGTTGTAACCGGGTTGCAAGTTGAAAGCGGACAAGTAGTCGCCGCAGGCCAGCCATTAGTCAAGCTGGCTCAACTTAAAGAGAAAGAAGTGCTAATTCAGATCCCCGAGCATCATATCGATGAAGTTCATATTGGACAGCACGTAGACATTTTACTTTGGGCTGATGCAAACCGCCGTTACAAGGGGCGTATTCGTGAAATATCTGAAGCCGTCGACGCAGCCAGTCGAAGCTATGACCTTAAAGTAGCGTTTATGGATGCCCCGAATAGCGCGCATCTGGGAATGACCGCAACCGTTGAACTGCAGTTAAATCCCAAAAATCAAATCGTGATTCCTTTTTCAGCGGTCTTCGCTTCGGGCAATGAGCCCAAACTGACCAAGGTTTGGCAGGTGGACGAAAACCGGCAAACAGTAAACTCTTTGGCGGTGCAACTCGGTGAGCCAGCCCTTAACGAAACCATAGTGGTTTCCGGATTGACACAAGGGCAGCTGATTGTCAGTGCCGGTGCTCACCGTCTTCAGGAAGGTCAGAGCATAACTATCCTGAAAAAGGATCAGCCCGATGTGCAAACCACAGCAGCAAGTCGCCTCGCACAACCATGAAAGCCTTTAATCTCACCGAATGGGCATTGCTGCACCGTGCTTTTATAGGTTTTCTGATGGTACTTTTGCTGCTGGGAGGCGTTTTCGCCTATTTTCGGCTGGGACAGCATGAAGATCCTGATTTTACCTTCAGGGCCATGGTCGTTAAGACTATTTATCCCGGCGCAACCGCCCGGGAAGTTGAATTGCAAGTCACCGATCGTCTCGAAAAAAAAATACAGGAACTACCAAACCTTAATTACCTGCGCAGTTATAGCAAACCGGGCGAGTCGGTAATCTTTGTCACACCGCGCGAAGATGTGCCCCGCAAGGAAATCGCCAATTTGTGGTATCAAGTGCGCAAAAAGGTTGCCGATATTCATCACACTTTGCCACCCGGAGTCATTGGCCCCTTTTTTAACGACGAGTTTGGCGACACTTACAGTTCAATCTATGCTTTCTCGGGCGATGGTTTTGGTTACGCCGCCATAAAAACCTATGTCGAAGCCGCGCGACAGCAGTTGTTACGCGTTAAAGATGTGGAAAAAGTGGATATCATCGGCGAGCAGGCCGAAGTCATTTTTATCGAATTTTCCGATGTAAAACTGGCTAAACTTAACCTTGATGCACAACAGGCTGCAAGGGAGTTGCAGGCTCAAAACGCAATGTTGCCGGCCGGTTCCGTGGTCACACCGTTACGAAACATGCCGATTCGACTGACCGGACACTTCACCTCCGAAGCAAGTATTCGTGACTTGTTGTTAAGAATCAATGGTCGCACCATCAGAGTCGGCGACTTTGCGACAGTGTACCGGGGTTATACCGATCCGCCGGAATTTAAAATGCGTTTTAACGGCAAGGAAGTTATCGGTCTGGGCGTAACCATGAACAAAAAAGGCGATGTGCTGGAGATTGGCAAAGCGTTGACTAAAGCAATTGCAGCTCTTGAAACAACTTTGCCGATTGGAATGGATATCGAGCAAGTCGCCAACCAGTCGCAAGTGGTAAAGCACGCCATTGGCGAGTTCATGCAGACTTTTTTTGAAGCGTTGACAGCGGTGCTGATCGTCAGTTTTTTAAGTCTTGGCTTTCGTACCGGCTCAATTGTAGCTCTGACGGTGCCGATGGTTCTTGCCGCAACGTTGTTGGCAATGCTGGTGTTGGGTATTGAAATGCACCGTGTTTCACTGGGTGCTTTAATCCTGGCGCTTGGCTTGCTGGTGGACGATGCGATTATTGCCATTGAAATGATGGCGCGCAAACTGGAGGCTGGCTGGGACAAACTACAGGCAGCAAGCTTTGCTTATCAGGCTACGGCTTTTCCAATGTTGACGGGCACGCTGATTACTGTTGCCGGCTTTCTGCCGGTGGGTTTGGCGCAATCACAGGCCGGCGAATATACCGAAGCCATTTTTCAGGTGGTGACTATTTCGTTGCTGCTGTCCTGGTTTGGCGCGGTCATCTTTGCGCCTTATCTGGGATTTTTACTGCTCAAGGTACCCAAGACCAATGACGCCTTAAAGCACGACGCTTTTGCCACGCCTTTTTACAGGCGTCTGCGCAACTGGATTCAACTCAGTGTCAAGCATCGCAAAAAAGTTATTGTCGCTACAGCGTTGTTATTTTTAATCGGCATCGTGGCGTTGCTGCAAGTGCCGCAGCAGTTTTTCCCTTTGTCCAACCGGCCTGAACTGATGGTGGACCTATGGTTGCCTGAGGGCAGTTCTTTTGCGGAAACCCAAGCGACCACCCAGCGTCTGGAAGCAATTCTTGCCAAAGACGAGGATGTAGTCAACTATGCTGCTTATGTTGGCGGCGGAACTCCGCGTTTTTTTCTGCTCATAACCCAACAGTTGGCCAACCTTAATCTGGCTGAATTTGTGGTCATGACGAAGAACAATATGGCGCGGGAACGGGTTATACAACGACTGCGTACAGCGTTTGCCAGCGATTTCCCGACTGTTCGGGGTCGTCCCATGCGCTTGAGTGTCGGGCCGCCAGTTGAATATCCCATTGTTTTTCGGGTGCTCGGCGAAGATCCCAATGTCGTTCGTCACCTTGCAGATCAGGTTGCCGAGGTCGTTCGTAGTAACACAAACACGCTTGAAGTGAATGACGATTGGCATGAACAAATTGCCGCGCTTCGTCTTGAGCTCGATCAGGAAAAGGCGCGAGCCCTGGGTGTGAGCACTGAAAGCCTGTCCATTGCGTTGCAAGCTCATTATTCGGGGGTTGTCGTGGGGCAACTTCGGGAAAACATCAATCTTATTGACATCATTTGGCGCGCCCAGGCCAAGCAACGAGAGAGCGTCGAAGGTCTTCAGAATGTATCGATACGCACAGGTAACGGCAAGTCAGTAGCCTTGTCGCAACTGGTCAAATTGGATACCGTGTTCGAGGACGGCATTCGTTGGCGACGTAATCGCTTTCCGGCAATTTCAGTGCGGGCCGATTTGGTCGATGGCGTTCAGGCGCCTGATGTGGCAAGCCAAATTATGACCCGGCTCCAGCCTGTTCTGGAGACTCTTCCCGCCGGATATTTTATCGAAACGGGCGCTGCCAAAGAAGATGCCTGGACTGCGCAAAAGTCCATTCTGATCTGGATTCCACTGGTCATCATGGTCACGCTCATCCTGTTAATGCTGCAATTGCAGAATTTGTCACGCACCTTTCTGGTTTTTTTAACAGCCCCTTTGGGCATAATCGGCGCGGCTTTTGCGTTGTTACTGTTCGACATGCCTTTTGGTTTTGTGGCCTTGCTGGGCATTATCGCCTTGTCAGGCATGATCATGCGCAATTCGGTTATTTTGGTCGTGCAAATCGAACAGGATGAAAAGGCCGGGATGGATACCTGGAACGCGATTATTGAAGCAACTGTCAGACGCTTCAGGCCAATCCTGTTAACCGCCGCTGCTGCGATTCTGGCGATGATTCCGTTATCCTTTAACGATTTTTTCGGGCCGCAGGCTATCGCCATTATGGGTGGATTAATCGTCGCGACCGGACTGACCATCTTTTTTCTGCCAGCACTCTATGCCGCCTGGTTTCGCGTCGGGCAACTGCCGCAACCTAATGGGTTTGGCAACGTCAGTCCTTCCAAGCAAGGCGATCACTAATGAATGTTAGATGTAATTTGCTGAGATTAGCGCCGGCGGCTTTGACTATTTTAAGTGCCTGCACGCCAACTCGCGTCAACGATCAAATAGCGCTGAATATCCCTAAACAGTGGAGTCATGCCGCTGCCGAGCAAACTAACGAAGATCGAAGCCAACTGACAACCTGGTGGAAAGGCTTTCACGATCCGCAACTGGATGAGCTGATTGCGCAAGCGCTGATCAATAACCACGATCTTAAAATTGCCGCCGCCCGTATCAAGGAAGCCAACGCCATGGTGATCATGGCCGAAGCAGCACTTTTCCCGAGCCTTGATTTTGGAGCCTCAGGTGGCCGTGAAAAGCGCATCGACCGGATCATTCCGGTACCCGGAAACACTGGCATAAAGCTGCTTACGCCAACAGTTAATGCCGTGACTGCCGGCCTTAACTTGAACTGGGAAGTCGACCTGTTTGGCGGTAACCAGTTAATGGCTGAAGCGGCTACAGCCCAGGCGCTGGGAAGCGTAGAAGGTCGTCGCTCGATACAGGTAGCGCTGTTGGCTCAGGTAGCAACCCATTACCTGGAACTAAAAGGTGTGCAACGGCAAATCATGCTGTTGAAACAAAATGTCGCCCTGCAGCAAAAACGCCTGCAGTTGCTGGAGGCGTTTTATCGCGCCGGACTAACCACAAATTTGGAGGTTAGCCGGCAAAAGTCGGTTTTACATACTTTTGAAAGCCGTGTTCCGCAACTCAAAACTAGCGAGGCCAACTTGCTACATCGGCTTGGAGTGCTAATCGGAACAACGCCAACGCATCTGGACAACCGGTTAACGCAGTCAGTGCCACTGGGATTGCCAAAAATTCCAGCTCTTCTGCCTTCCGATCTGCTTGCACAAAGGCCGGATCTTAGGCGTGCGCAAACCGATGTCAGTGCCGCAGCGGCCAATCTGGGCTCCGCCCGAACCGATCTTTTGCCCAAATTTATGCTCTCGGCAAGCGGCGGTTATGGCGCGCTGGCGCTGGGTGGATTTCCAGTGCTAGCCGACAGCGTTTATACCCTGGGTTCAGGTCTTGCCGCGCCTTTGTTTAATGCCGGTCGGATACAGGCGCAGATCACTGCGGCAGATGCCAGATTGGAGCAAGCCGCCATCGCTTATGAAAAAACCTTTATTACCGCGCTGGAAGATGTCGAAAATGCCTTTGTCACCCATGCTTCGGCGCTAACGCGTCGAGATTCACTGGCCAGGGCCGACGACGAAGCCCTAAGTACCTTAAATAACACCGACGCGCTCTATCAACGAGGTACCGCGTCAAAACTCAATGTGCTGGATGCCGAGCATGCCCGCCTCGCCGTTGCCGATGAATTGGCCAAAAGCGAAACAGCGGTTTTGGTGTCCATGGTGACTTTGTACCGGGCATTCGGTGGTAGCTGGTGAGCTTTTAAAATGGAACACGGATTTTGACGGATAACCACCGATAACTGCAAACAACCTATGGCTTCAAAATATCTACTCACATCTTTATACAAAAATCTAACCAAACTTGTACATCCCCGATAGACGTTAAATGGATGGAACACGGATAAAGTGAGATTCGCCTGAACATTTCAGTAGCAGATTCACACTGTTTAATTCGAAGACCAGTACACTCTAAAGTACGTCCTGCTGTTGATGATGACGCTTAAACGTAGTAAAAATATTCAACGTTTATAGGTGTTTGTACGTATTGTTCTTTATCTGAAAACAAAAGATCATTAATCTGAATTTTAAATATTCACTTATTCAGTTTTATTGAACAATGCTTTTGGAGATGAACTAATGAAATTTTTAAATATACACTACTTAAAATCAAGCGGCTTGATCGCGGCTTTTGTTTTTACATTGTTGATGCCTGGACAGAGTCAGGCTGGTCCTATTACTATTACACCAGGGTGGGATCTTCTCCATACTGTTTCTGCTACTCTCTCTGCAGACATCAATGGAGTTCAATATAGAAATGTTTCATTCGAAAGCGTTCCATTTGGTGTTGTCGATATTAGCAATCTTAATGGCGTACTGAATCCTGCTCCTATTGGTACATATAACTATCGCAACACAGATACCATTGTTTACAGGTCTATGGATATCGTTCCGATCGCCCCACCCGTACCTGGAGCAGTAACCATTCAAAATTCTGGCCCTTATCCTACCCTAATTAATTCCGGCGATAGTTTTACAACCCAAATTCAAATGACAGCTATGGAACTCTTTTCATCCTCCACCGGATTATATGCGACCACGAATGCAAGCAAACCCAGCACAGGAACTATGACCATTACTTACAATGGAACAAGTGGAGGTACTTTCTCTTCATATCTTGACATCTGGATTCAACTATCCTCGACTAACCCTTATAATGATCCGAATGCACAGACTGTTTCTATAGAAAAGATATTTAGATCTAATGGGACTTGGAGTACTACGTGCCCCACATGTTTAATCTTATCTGGTGTCAACGATGACCATTTTTATACATCAGGTCTGACTCTTGAAGACACTGGCGAAACTCCTGAAGGTAGAAGCATCCATGTTGTCAAGCCAGTTCCAGAACCCGCAACTCTTGCTCTATTAACTTTAGGTCTTGGATTACTGGGTTTTCATTCCCGGAAAACCACTTTCAGTACAAACATGCTTCCAGCTTAAGCATTTTGGAGCGGGACGGGATTACAAATCCATATGCGCCAACTGCTGTATTTGTGCAATAAGTTGCGTCATGTCGGCAGGGATTGCCGACATCCAGAACACAGGGATGTGCTTGTTGATTATAGCCATCCGTGGCCTCTGGATTCCGGCAATCCCTGCCGGAATGACGATGTTTTCCGGGAGCAGGACGGGGTTGAAAATTCCGACCGGTTTTGGTGCTGATTTAAAAACGTAAAATAAAAAAATCCGTGTAAATCCGTACTATCCGTACTATCCGTGTTCCATTTTTTCTTATGTATTTAATGCAAGCTACCAACACCAAAAAACCATGGGCAATCTGCGTAAACGATTATTGGGCATTCCGTTAAAAGAAATTCGCTGTGAGCAGCGCGGCTTTGACATTGCCTCACCGGACATGAAAACCCGTATTGAAAAAATCGGGGAAACGTTTGTGTTTGGCTACCATGCCGCGCTACTCAACGACGAAAATAATGCTCTGGAAGCGCAGTTAAACACGGTAGAACCTGAGTTTCAGGGGTTTGCTTATGAAGGTGCGGCGATGGCCCTGGCGTTGCTGGATTTATTAATGCCCTGGCAACAAAATCGATTGCAACGATTTTTACTCGGCCCCGGCAATGCGCATAGTTACATGGTGCATGTCGGCGCTGGTTGGGCGATGGCCAGAATTCCCTGGGGCATGGCTTATTTTAACAAGCTGCATCCTTTATTAAGATGGTTGGCTGTAGACGGTTACGGTTTTCATCAGGGTTATTTTAACTGGCCGGACCATGTTACCAAACAACAGCTTCCTGCCAGATTTAGCCGTTATCAACAACGGGTTTTCGATCAGGGCCTGGGCCGCAGTTTGTGGTTTAGCAAAGGCGCACAACCTGAATTAATGATTGCACAAATCGAGGCCTTCGCCCAAACGCGGCAAAGTGATTTATGGAGCGGTTTAGGTTTAGCCGCAGCCTATGCTGGCGGCGTTAAGGAAGCGGAGTTATCCCGTTTGAAAGTTGCTGCCGGTATTTATCTGCCGCACTTTGCCCAAGGCGTGGCTTTTGCAGCAAAAACGCGTTTACGTGCTGAAAACCCGGCGGAACATACCAAAGCGGCCTGTCGAATCATCTGTGATATGAGTATGGAAAAGGCGGCGCAGTTAACCGATGACGCGTTGCTTGATCTGCCCGAAGATAATGATTTACCTGCTTATGAACACTGGCGGCTTCGTATTCAACAAAATTTCGTGATTTAAGAGAATAGAACACGGAATTAACGGATTAACACAGATAAAAATATAATAAAAAATCTGTGTAAATCCCTGTTATCCGTGTCCCATCAAGCACTTACAAACAAGGAGACCTTATGGCTACTGGCAAGACAACGCTGGTTCGCAAGAATGCGGTCAGGCTACTGGCAATACTGATTATCTTATCGCTGTATAGCTTTGCGCGTTTACCGACACTGGATCAACAGCTGCGTCAAACCATGGCGCAAAGGTTTAACTTTACCCAGATACTGTTACCTGAAGCCAGCGGCTATCCCAGGCAATCCATTCGTGCGGTCAATCCCAGCCTTGACGCGCATTCTGCGTGGATTTCTGCGGTTGGCGCTGCAGTGGCGCTAAATGATCTGGATGGCGATGGTCTGGCCAATGATCTTTGTCAGGTCGATACCCGAATCAATCAAGCCCTGGTCGCGCCCGCTCCCGGCACCGGAGATCGTTACCCCATTATTACGTTATCGCCAGCGCCTTTACCCTATTTTACTGAAACCATGGCGCCTATGGGCTGTCTCCCCGGCGATGTGAATGAAGATGGGCGCATGGATTTAATCGTTTATTACTGGGGACGCGCACCGATTATTTTTTTGCGAACCGCGACCGGTTACTTGCCTCAGGAGTTGATTGCAAAACAGGCGCGCTGGTTTACCAATGCCGCTACGCTGGCTGATCTTGATGGCGATGGCCATGTTGATCTGGTGGTTGCCAATTATTTTCAGGATGGCGCTAACATTTTGGATGCCAGTTCGACGCAGCCGGATGTGATGCAACACTCGATGTCACGCGCCTTTAACGGCGGCGGCACGCACTTTTTCTTGTGGAAAAACGCCAACAAAACCGGCGTTCCCGGCGTTGAGTTTTCAGAAATAAACAATCTGGTTTCAGAGGATGTTAATCATGCCTGGACTCTGGCATTAGGCGCGAATGACCTGGACGGCGATTTACTGCCCGAGTTGTATTTTGCCAATGATTTCGGTCCGGATCGTTTACTGCATAACCGTTCCACACCTGGCAAGCCAAGCTTTGCGCTGCTCGAAGGCGAGCGGGACTTTACCATGCCCGCCTCAAAAGTGTTGGGCAAGGATTCGTTTAAAGGTATGGGCGTCGACTTTGCCGATCTCAACGGCGATGGCATGCCCGATCTGTTTGTTAGCAATATTGCCTCCGAATACAGTTTGGAAGAAAGCCATTTTATGTTTCTCAGCACGGGCAATAAAGAAGCGATGAAGCAGGGTATTGCACCTTATAAAGATCGTAGCGAAACGCTGGGGGTTTCGCGTAGCAACTGGTCCTGGGATACCAAACTGGCCGATTTTGATAATGATGGCGTTGTCGAAGCGCTCCAAGCGACTGGGTTTCTGAAGGGTGAGGTCAATCGTTGGCCGGAGCTACAGGAACTGGCAATAGGCAATGATGAAAACATGACCAACGCCGGTGCATGGCCAAAATTTAAAGCCGGCGATGATTTAAGCGGACATACCCATAATCCGTTTTATGTGCTGGATGACAAGGGCCGATATTATGATCTGGCCGCCGATATTGGCATTGATCAAAACTTTATCAGTCGCGGCCTTGCGGTTGCCGATATTGACGGTGACGGCGATCTGGATTTTGCCGTTGCCAATCAATGGGAACCGTCTTATCTGTATCGTAACAACTGCCCGAATTGCAAAAAATTTATTGGCCTGCATTTGCGCTTTGCGGTTGATGCCCAAAAACCATCATCCCTTTCAGTTTATCAGGGGCATCCGGTTGGTTTAACAAGACCCGCTATAGGCGCAAGCGCTGAAGTACAGCTTCCTGACGGCAAGTCTTTAACCGCGCAGGTGGATGGCGGCAACGGACATTCCGGCAAACGCAGTCCGGATGTGCATTTTGGCTTGGGCAGCGCAGTTTCGACGCAAGCGTTTCCGGTTCATCTGCGCTGGCGGGACAGTAATGGCAAGATTCACGCTGAAACGCTAAAACTAACGCCTGGTTGGCACACGGTTGAATTAACTGGATAGAGTTAAAGAATAGAACACGGATGCCAGAAGTAGGCGTCTTTAGCCGACACGGAATAAACTGATTATCACGGATAAAAACAATGAACGAGCCTGATTTCAATGCTCCTTAAAAAAATCCGTGTAAATCCGTCCAATCCTTGGCATCCGTGTTCCATGAACTGAACAGCTACTTTTTTGAACGAGGTTTATCATGAAACAACAAGATCTCCGTTTGGCTGCGCTACGACGCTTTGCCCTTGCGATTTCCGTATTAACTATTTTAGGCCACAGTTTTTTGGGCTTTGAACCGGCCTACGCCTGTGTTTTTGTTTCCCTGGGCGTCAGTTATGCAGTAGAACTGTTGCTGGAAACCGTTAGCGCATGGTCGACACAGCGCACTCCGCGCTATAAGGGTGGACTACTGCCGTTGGTTAATTTTCTGCTTTCTCCGCACATTACCGGTCTGGCAGTAGCCATGTTGCTTTATAGCAATGAAAATTTATTGCCGATTGCTTTTGCCGCCGCAGTCGCCAATGGCTCCAAATATATATTTAACATTGAGACCGAGGGTGGCGCACGGCATTTTTTAAATCCGTCAAATACCGGAATTTCGATGACCTTGCTGGCCTTTCCCTGGGTGGGTATCGCGCCGCCGTATCAGTTTACCGAGAATATCAGCGGTTTTGGCGATTGGGGTTTTGTGCTTTTTCTCTGCACGCTTGGCACTTTTCTTAATGCCCGATTTACCAAAAGAATCCCTTTGATTGCGGCCTGGCTGATCGGCTTCTTTTTACAGGCGTGGTTACGGAGCTGGTATTCCGATGCCTCGATTATTGCGGCGTTAAACCCCATGACCGGACTGGCGTTTTTATTATTTACCTTTTATATGGTTTCCGACCCCGGTACCACACCCGTCAAGACCCGAGGGCAAATTATTTTTGGCGCGAGCGTCGCCCTGGCTTATGCCTTATTGATGCTGCTGCATATTGTTTTTGGATTGTTTTTTGCGCTATTTATGGTTTGTTCTGCCAGGGGCATTTATCTTTACTATCTGGCAAGGTCTAAACAAACAATATTTGCCTTAAAAGAGGAAACCAGTTGATGAAGGAGGGTATTGCCGTTGTTGGGATGGCGTGCTGTTATCCCGGTGCCAATTCTCCACAGCAGTTGTGGGAAAACGTCCTCGCGCGTCGAAGGGCCTTTAGACGATTGCCCGCAGAACGGCTTAATCTGGATGATTATCTGGCTGACAAAAATGATCCCGGCGATACGTTTTATACCACTCAAGCGGCGGTTATTGAAGGGTATGAATTTGATCGCGTTAAATATCATGTTGCCGGAAGCACGTTTCGCAGTGTTGATCCGGTGCATTGGCTGGCACTGGACGTTGCAGCCCAAGCCTTAAGTGACGCAAATTTTGCTGATCCTGAAGATCTGCCCAAAAAAACCACAGGCGTCTTTGTAGGCAACACTTTAACCGGCGAATTTTCTCGGGCGGCTTTATTGCGTTTACGGTGGCCTTACGTTCGACGGGTATTTGATGCCCGTTTACGCAAAATGGGCTGGAATGCAGAACAACGGCAATCGTTTCTTGAGGAAGCCGAAATTGATTTTAAAGCGCCGTTCGAACCGGTTAACGAAGAAACGCTGGCTGGCGGGTTATCCAATACCATTGCCGGTCGAATCTGTAACCATTTTGACCTGAGCGGCGGCGGCTATACTTTGGATGGCGCTTGCAGTTCATCGTTGTTGGCACTGGCCAATGCCTGTGAGGCTTTAACTTCCGGCGATTTGAACGCAGCGATTGTGGGCGGGGTTGATCTTAGTCTGGATCCTTTTGAATTAATTGGTTTTGCCAAAGTCGGTGCCTTGGCTGAAAACGAGATGCGCGTTTATGATCGCCATTCCGAGGGTTTTTTGCCCGGCGAAGGCTGCGGTTTTGTTGTGCTTATGCCCTATGCAGAGGCTAAAGCCAGAAATTTACGCTGTTATGCCTTTATTAAAGGTTGGGGGATTTCATCTGATGGCAATGGCGGTATTACGCGACCGGAAATTGAAGGGCAACGCCTGGCCTTGCAACGTGCCTATCGACGGGCGGGCTATGGGGTAAAAAGTGTTGGCTTGTTTGAAGGCCATGGCACCGGCACTAAAGTCGGGGATGAAGTCGAGTTAAGCGCATTAATAGCCGAATTAGCCAGTACCGACTGCCTGCAACCGGTGGCCATCAGCTCTATAAAAGCCAATATCGGCCATACCAAGGCTGCAGCCGGAATTGCCGGTTTTATTAAATCGGTTATGGCGCTGGATCAGCAGCTAATTCCACCGGCAACCGGCTTTGTTACGCCGCATCCTGTGCTGGAAAACCATACCGATGTTTTACAGGTATTAACTCAAGGAAAATGCTGGCCACAAGATCAACCAAGACGAATGGGAGTCAGTTCTTTTGGTTTTGGCGGCATTAATGCGCATATTACCCTTGAAGGCAATCACCCGAATCTTAATAAAACCATCCTCTCGGACAAAGAAAAAAAGCTGCTGGCCAGTTATCAGGATGCGGAACTGTTTTTTTTCAGCGGGCAAAATGTTGATGATTTAAAGCTTTCAGTACAACAGGTTGCAGCTATTGCCCCGCGCTTGTCGCTCGCGGAACTGATAGATATTGCTGCGCAACTGGCAAAACAAGCTGATGACTATGCAAATATTAGGGCGGCAATTACCGCAGCAACGCCTGCGGAACTAACCCGGCGTTTGGAGATACTGTTGACTTGGTTATCTCAAGGCATTGAACAACGCATTGATGTAGCCGATTCGATCTTTTTGGGTTCGGGAAAAAACAAACCGCGTGTCGCTTTTCTGTTTCCTGGTCAGGCAGCGCCTGTTCGCTTTAACGGTGGACTGATGGCGAGTCGCTTTGCCGATGTTGAACGCGTCTATCAACAACTTGATCTTGCTGCCGACTCGACTGATGTTTTATCGACGGCTGTTGCGCAACCGGCGATTATCGCTGGCCAGTTAGCGGGATTACAGCTTTTGCAACACTTTGGGATTAAGGCCGATCATGTTTTAGGCCATAGTCTTGGCGAGCTTTCGTCGCTGTTTTGGTCGGGTGCAATTGATGATCAGGGTTTATTACGCCTCGCCAAAATCAGGGGACAGGTGATGCACCAGGCGCCTCTTGGCGCTATGGCAAGTATTGGCGCGGACAGCCGGAGCGTAGCCGACTTGCTTGAAGCTGAACCCGGCCTTGTTATCGCCGGTTTTAATTCAGGGGCGCAGACAGTGATAGCCGGCGAAGCTAAGGCCATTAAGCATTTTGTTGCCGACCTTCACTCAAAAGGCGTGATGGCGACTATTTTGCCGGTCGCCCATGCCTTTCACTCGCCGCTCATGCAGTCTGCGGCGCAGGAACTTAAAACCCGGTTAAGCAAAGAAGCGTTTAAGCCGCTTAAACAAACTTTTTTTTCCACAGTAACTGGTGCGCGGCAGGACAAACATTGCAATATAACTGACTTGCTAACCTTGCAACTTACCAGGCCGGTAAGATTTGTGGAGGCGGCGTCCAGTCTATTGAAGGAAACTGATTTGGCTATTGAAGTGGGACCCGGTAGCATTTTGAAAGGCTTGTTAAGCGCACAAAAGGAGGTGCCGGTCATTTCCCTGGATGTTTCCGGAACGTCTCTGGTCGGCTTGCTACAAACTTTGGGCGCTGTTTACGCGCTGGGCGGTTTGGTTAAGCGCAACACGTTGTTTGATGATCGATTTTATCGTCCTTTTAATCTGGACTGGAAACCGCTGTTTTTTGCCAATCCTTGCGAGACCGCGCCATTATCCGATCAACCAATACCCGCAAAACAAATTGCAGCCAAGGCCATAAAGGCCAAAGTGGTACCGACCGAGGCAGATTCAAGTCAGACTATCCTCGAACTGGTCATGCAACTGGTATCCTCACGTACCGAGTTACCCTTGCAAGCCTTGCAGCCTCAAAAACGGCTGCTGGCTGATTTACATCTTAATTCCATCAGTGTCGGAGAATTACTGGTCGCTGCCAGCCGCCAGTTAAAAATCGCGCCTCCCGCAGCTACGCTGGATTATTCCACTGTCACCATTGCCGAACTTGCACAAGGCTTGCAGGCTATCCAAAATGCCGGCGGTGGCCACGCCGACAAGCAACTGGAGCAGTTTCCTCCCGGGATTGACAATTGGGTTAGAGCTTTTAGGTTAACCAAAAAAATCTGTCCTGTTAAGGTCGTGCAAAGCCGGTTTAAAGGTAACGGCGACTGGCAGTGTTTTTCAACTGATCCGCAGCCTGAGTTGCTGGCAGCTCTATCCCTGACCTTAAAAAATTGGGGAGGTTCAGGTGTACTGCTTTATTTACCGGATGAATTTACCGAAGCTGATATTTCCTTGGTGCTTAAGGCCGCGCAAACCAGTCTCAACCAACAGACAACACCCCGGTATTTTATTCTACTGCAGGCCCCAAATGGTATTGCCGCATCTGTTATTAAAACCTTACACCTTGAATCCAGGAATTTGACCACGCTGGTCCTTGAAGCTCCCTGGCATCACGCTTTATTGGAAGCGTGGCTTATCGCCGAGCTGCAGGCCGCAAAAGGTTACACGGAAGTTTATTATGACGACAATGGCGTCCGCTGGCAGTCGGAACTCGCTTTACTGCCACTGCCAGCCGAAAGTATTCATCTGCCTTTGACTGACAATGACGTTTTATTGGTGACCGGCGGCGGCAAAGGCATTGCCGCTGAATGCGCGTTGATGCTGGCTCAGGAAACCGGCGTCAAACTTGCCATTCTTGGGCGATCGCATCCCGATAATGACACAGAACTTGCCGTCAATCTGAAACGATTTTCTGCCAGTGGCATTAGCTATCGTTATTTGCAAGCCGATGTTTGCATTGAAAGCGAGGTGCGCTCTGCGGTTACCGCGCTGGATTTGGAATTTGGCACTGTGACGGCACTATTACACGGCGCAGGCGTTAATCATCCTAAATTGTTAAGCGCCCTGGATGAAGCCACTTTTATAACGACCCTCGCACCCAAGGTGTCCGGTTTAAGGCATTTGCTTACGGCATTACAGGCCGATAAATTAAAACTTTTAATTAATTTCGGTTCGATCATTGCCCGCTCAGGTATGCGTGGTGAAGCCGATTATGCCCTCGCAAACGCCTGGCAAACCCGGATGGTGGAACAATTTAAGGACGGTCATCCGGCTTGTCGTTGCTTGTCTGTTGAATGGTCGGTTTGGTCAGGCGTGGGTATGGGTGAGCGTCTGGGGCGTATTGACGCTTTATTAAGAGAGGGCATAAGCCCGATTATACCAACTCAGGGCATCGATATACTTCGTCAGCTGGTTTCTGTAGAACTGCCTTTTCAATCAGCGATTGTATCGGGGCGACTGGGAGAACTGGCTACACTCAGATTGGAAAAACCCGAGCTGCGGTTTTTACGCTTTCTTGAACGTAAAAAAATTTACTATCCCGGCGTGGAACTTATCGTAGAAGCTGATTTATCAACAGACTCAGATCCTTATCTGCAAGACCATGTTTTTCAGGGAGAGCCATTGTTTCCTGCTGTGGTGGGCCTGGAAGCGATGGCGCAAGTAGCAATGGCCTTAGCAGACAAGAAATGTTTGCCCCGTTTTGAACAGGTCGAATTTTTGCAATCTCTGGTTATCACTAATAAAGAAAAAGTCATTTTACGCATCGCCGCGTTAATGCGAAAAGACCAGACAGTTGAAGTTGTCATTCGCTGTGACAAGACCAATTTTCTGACTAATCATTTCCGTGCCTTGTGTGTGTTTAAAGAAAATAAAGGTATCGAGTTTGATTCACTTCAACTCAGGGAAGCGATTCCAATAGCCATAAAGCCCAAAACCGAACTTTATGGCGGGCTATTTTTTCATGGTGGACGTTTTAAGCGCGTTTCGCATTACCACTTTATTAATGCCTGGCAATGTAGCGCCGGGATTAAAGCTGATCCGGTCTCTAACTGGTTTGGCCGTTATCTTCCTCAACGGTTGGAACTGGGCGATCCTGGCTCAAGAGATGCGGCGATTCATGCGCTGCAGGTTTGTATTCCACAAAGCACGATTGTTCCGATTTCCATCGAAAAACTGGTGATTTTTGATTCTGACAACGAGGGTCCCTGGACTGTAAAGGCTCAAGAGCGTTCGCATGATCATGATACCTTTATTTATGACCTTGAGTTAATCGGCGCAAACGGCAAACGCCGAGAGTTTTGGCGCGGTCTTAAATTAAAGGCAATTGCCAGTCAACAGCACGAACAGTGGCTGGATGCGTTATTGCCGCCATTTCTGGAACGGCAATTAGAGGCGATGACAACGACAAAAATCAACGTCGCTCTGCTTCGAAATAGTATCGTGGAACGTCCTCATCGAAGCAATACGGTTATTCAACAGGCATTGGGAAATGACCAGGAAATATTCAGAACGGTTGATGGCAAACCCTACGTGACCGGTAGCCAGCACGTTTCCGTCGCTCATTGCGGTGAATTGAGCCTGGCAGTTGCAAGTGTTAATACGGTGAGTTGTGATATGGAACGGGTCGTCGAACGCGAGCCGGATTTTTGGCGTTCGGTGTTAGGCGCTGATCATATCGCTTTGGTTAACCAGCTTATGAAGCAGCCAACAGCCGAGGGCTTTAACTCGTCAGCTACGCGGGTCTGGTGCGTTATGGAATGTCTTAAAAAAGCCGCACTGCCTATAAATTCACCCATTACCATAAAGTCCAGGAGTAATGACGGCTGGATAGCTTTAGAGACAGGCGAACATGTTGTAGGCAGTTTTATCGTGCAATTAAAAAATAGCGATGAGCTGTTCGGGTTGGCAATCTTAGTGGGACATGATTATGCGAGCTTATGAATACACCCATATCGTAGGCTTTGAAGAAACCAATCTGGTAGGCAATGTTTACTATGCCAACCATGTTCGTTGGCAGGGGCGTTGCCGGGAAATGTTTTTACGCGATTATGCGCCGGAAATTTTGGATGAATTGCGTCATGGCTTAGCGCTGGTCACAGTACGGGTAAGTTGCGAGTATTTCAATGAATTATTTGCTTTGGATAAAGTCGTAATCAGAATGACCATTGGTGACATTACGCAAAGCAGAGTCACCATGCTGTTTGAATACGTCCGTCCTGAACTGCAGGGTGAAACTTTAATTGCCCGGGGCGAGCAACAAATCGCCTGCATGCACAAAGCAGACACAGGCATGCTACCGGCAAAGATTCCCGATGCCTTAAGCGCGGCACTGAACTTATATCTGGATGATTAAGAATTCGCTGTTCCGGTTTTTTAGACATCTATCCAAATTATTAATTGATTTGATGGGGCTTGCCAAATGACAGACAATAAAAAACAGCAGACTTTTCAAGCTGCGACACCAGCCAATCAATCAGGCA
>CAIKYI010000134.1 GCA_903831545.1 uncultured Methylobacter sp.
TGAAAAATGAGGCCATGATTTTATTAAGCGAGATGAAACGCCTTGATGAGCATCAATTGCCTGCCGGTGTGAGTTTGTTCGACGCAAACTGGCATCAGGGTGTGATCGGTATTTTGGCGTCTCGCATTAAAGATCAGTTGCATCGCCCTGTTATCGCATTCGCACCTGCCGGAAAAGATGAGATTAAAGGCTCCGCACGATCAATCCCCGGCGTTCATATTCGTGATATTTTAAGCGATATTGCCGCGTTGCATCCCAAATTGCTTAGTAAGTTTGGCGGTCACGCCATGGCGGCAGGCATGAGTTTAAAGATGCACGACTATCCGCCCTTTGCCCTGGCTTTCGATGAAATGGTTAGAAAACGTTTGGCAACTATTGATCTGGAACAAAAAATTTATTCCGATGGCGAACTGACTGAAAATGAGATGACGCTTGAATTTGCCGAATTATTGCAAAACGCGGGTACTTGGGGGCAGGAGTTTCCTGAGCCAGTATTTGACGGAGTTTTTGATGTGATTCAGTCGCGCATTGTCGGGCAGCGACATCTTAAGTTAGTGCTTAGAAAACCACTGGGTAACCTGTTAATAGACGCGATTGCCTTTTATGTAGACAAGCCTGAACATTGGTTAGGTTTGCGCAGTATTAAGGCGGCTTACAAATTGGACATTAATGAATACAGGGGAACACGTAGCGTTCAGTTTATAGTGCAGTATTTTGAAAAAATAATTTAAAGACATGGTCATCCCGGTTACGATGATTTTTCTATTCAGTATCTTCAGGTCGGTAGGTGTGTCAAAGCGAAGGTTGGACTCGTTAAAGGAATAGCCAATGCTGGTTTAAACGATGATTAAAGTTTACTGTTCATGGCACTGGACACCTGTTTCCCGTCGGCTATGACGAGTTTTTGTATAATCTGACAAATTAGAAAAAACTAAAATTTATTACACAATGAAAAGTTATTTGTCATTAAAAATGACTACGAAAAACACAGTTAACTAAGGATTCGGTGAAAAAGAATTTCCGTAAAAAAACAGCGTCTTTAGGATGTGCCTCGTTCCTCGGCACATCCAATATCAAGCGGGAAGTTATTTTTAATCAAATCCTAAGTGTCTTTTTGTGGTGAATTGTAAATGGTAAAAGATTTTTAAGTCCTGTTTATAGTTACTTATGCCATGAGTCAACGTTTTGATTGCTTGGGTTGTGAGCCTGTTTCTGTGTAAAATCTGATCTATCCAAATATCCTGTAAAACATTCCATGAAAATTAATATGCCGCTCACTAATGAGGAATACGTTCTTACAGAGACCGACTCCATTGTTAGCAAGACTGATCTAAACGGGAAAATCACCTATGCCAGTGATGATTTTATACGCATTAGTGGATACTCCAAGGACGAGCTCATTGGCGCATCGCATAATATAGTTCGCCATCCGGACATGCCACCGGAGGTCTTCGCTGATTTGTGGGATTCGATGAAAGCCGGTTATCCAAGGAGTGCGATCATTAAAGATCGCTCTAAAAACGGCGGATTTTTTTGGGCTCTCGCTAATGTTGCTCCGCTATATGAAGACGATAAGGTGATAGGTTACATCTCGGTTCGCCTTAAACCCACTTCCAGGCAAGTCAACGAGGCCAGTACAGGTTACCTTAAATTCTGTAAAGGGCAGGCGGGGCATTTAAAAATCAGGGATGGCAGGATCGTCAGAAAGAGTCTTTGGGAAAGTTTTGCGCCAATAAAAATCGTCAGCATCAAAGCCCGTTTGTTGATGATCATCACTATTATGTCAATGTTACTTTTGGCGGTCTGCGGCCTGGGCTACTATGGGATGAGTAACTCCAGCGAGGGGTTGCGTACTGTTAATAATAATCACATGCGGCCTCTGACACAGATTTCTCAGATCCAGAAATTGATGCTGACCAACCGCTTGTATGTTTCCACCAGTTTGTTCAATCCTACGACGGAGTTGATTTCTAAAAACACCACTGAAGTAGAAAAAAATATCACATTAATCAATACCATTTTTAATGACTACCTTAACAGTCCGCTCGGGTCAGATGAAAAGAAACAGGTTGAAGCGTTTTCAAATGACAAAAACCGTTTGATACAGGAAGGTTTGCAACCCGCTATTTTGGCGTTGCGCGGCAACGATATTACCCTTGCCAAGAAAATTATTGATGACAAAATCACACCGCTTTACGAAGTGGTTGATATCACTGCCCAGAAATTACTGCAATTGCAACTTGATGATACCGCTAAAGAATCAAAGGCTGGTTTGTCACGAGACTATAGGATTCTGGGTATTGCTTCCACCTTGATTGCCTTGGGTATTTTTCTTGCGCTTTGGTTTAGTTTTTCTCTGCTGCGTGCCATTGTGCAGCCACTAAATACGATGGTTAAACATTTTGGTCAGATTTCCCAGGGGCATTACCACAACGCAATAGAAATTAAATGCCTGGATGAAGTCGGCAAAGTAATGGCGGCACTTAAGTCCATGCAGATTAAGTTGGGTTTTGATGTTGCGGAAGTTAAGCGGACTGCCGCTGATCATCTGCGCATTAAGGTTGCTCTGGACAATGTCAGTACCGGTGTGATGATAGCTGATAATCATCGCAATATAATTTTTGCCAATAAATCTGTTCTTGACCTGCTTAAAAATGCTGAAACGGACATTCGCAAACAATTGCCGGATTTTTCTGTTGGTACTGTTGTGGGTTCATGTATTGACAAGTTCCATAAGGTTCCGGAGCATCAGGTACAGTTGCTTTCATCTTTATCCGGCACCCACATTGCGAACCTGGAATTAGGTGGTCATTCCATGGTTTTAACGATTAACGCTGTCATTAATGACCAGGGTGAGCGGCAGGGAGTTGTTCTGGAATGGCTGGATCGTACTGGCGAGGTGGCGGTGGAAAAGGAAGTGGCCGTTATTTTGGTAGGCGCGGTTATGGGCGATTTTACCCGGCGTATTGTCATGAAGGGAAAGGAGGGTTTTTACCGGGAGTTGAGTGAATCGATTAATCAGCTTATGGAAACCACCGAATGCGGTCTTAATGAAGCGGCGCGGGTTTTTAATGTGCTATCCCATGGCGATCTGACCGAAAAAATCACTAACCATTATTCAGGTACCTTGGGTCAGCTTAAGGAAGATGCCAACTGTATGGTAGATGATTTAAACAATATTATCGGTCAAATCAAACATGTTGCTGAAGCTATCCACACAATGGCTAAAGAAATTGCTACCGGCAATATGTCTTTGTCTCACCGTACTGAACAACAGGCTGCCAGTTTGAAACAAACCGCTGTTAGCATGCAAGAGCTGATTTCCATTGTGCAACAAAATAGCGCTAATGCCCAACATGCCAGTGATCTTGCTGTTAATGCTTCCGATACGGCTGGCAAAGGCGTTACTGTAATTGGTCAGGTGGTAAAAATGATGAATGGGATCAATGAATCGTCACGTAAGGTTGTAGAAATTACTTCGGTGATTGATAACATTGCTTTTCAGACCAATATACTGGCACTTAATGCGGCAGTAGAAGCGGCGCGTGCCGGAGAGCAGGGCAGAGGCTTTGCGGTAGTGGCAGGCGAAGTGCGAAATCTCGCGCAACGGGCTGCATCCGCAGCCGGAGAAATAAAAAGCCTGATTACCGATTCGGTGGAAAAAGTTGAGGATGGCAGTCGCTTGGTCGCTCAAGCCGGTAATACCATGAAAGACATCGCAAGCTGCATTCATGGCGTTACCGAGATAATGTCAGAGATCAGTGCAGCCTCCGTAGAGCAAACCAATGGGATTGAGCAAGTGAATATGGCCATTTGTCAGATGGATGATGTCACGCAACAGAATGCCAGTTTGGTGCAAAACGCCTCAGCCGCAGCAAAATCGATGGAAGAGCAGACCCAACAACTGACCGTTACGGTTGCTCACTTTAAAATGGAGGGAGAAACTCATGCGGTGGATCGTTCTTTTTCAAGGCCGGCTTTGCCAGCACAAAAAACGGCGCCGGTTCCTGTGGTAACAATCGTAAAAACTGATGCTACATCTAATGACAGCGACGGTTGGGAAGAATTTTAAGGTTGCCGGTTTAGCGGATTTCTGTTTCTGATTTTTTGGCGTTCAAGTTACCCGTTATTCCGGCAAGGATTGCCGAAATCAAGCCACAAGGCTATGTCCCTTCAGGATTGCAAATACGCTAAATCAATATTTGGTTAATTTCTCAAGTTATCATTCATGGCAGTCTATTCGCTTTAGGTTCTGATGGATTGGCAGTTATATTGGAATGACGGTGAATGTTGTCTTAAAGATAATTGCCGGAGAATAACAGATGGTTTCTGATTCGGGCTTGCCTCTATGTATAATAGCCAACATTAACAAGCTAATGTTGTAAGAGGTTATGGCAGAAAAA
>CAIKYI010000135.1 GCA_903831545.1 uncultured Methylobacter sp.
ATACCGGCTGGAAGAAAATTAACGAGCAATGGCACTACTTGACCGGCTCAGGTGCGTTAACCGCTGGCGGCGTAGTGTCAGGCATTGAGGTTGATTTGGGCGGCGGTCACATGAGCCGCTACCAATTACCCCCGCCGCTAGCAGGTGATGAGTTAAAGCAAGCCGCGAACAGTGCGTTAAGTATTTTGGGAATTTGCCCTAACAAACCGCATATAGGGGCCGCGCTTTTGGCCGCTATTGCCCGCGCCCCATTAGCGGAATGTTACTGTATTGATTTTGCAATTTGGATACATGGTTATACAGGTTCGTATAAATCATCCATAGCAGGTTTGGCGCTGGGCTTTTTTGGGAACTTTCAAGATACAAAAACATTCCCGGGTAACTGGTCTGATTCGGTCAACGATGCCGAAGCCAAGAGCCACCAAACTAAAGATTCAATCTTTGTTATCGATGACTTTAAGCCGTCGGTGTCTCTGAATGAAGCCAGTAAATTACACGCAATGGCGGAACGGATCGTTAGAAATACCGGCAATCAGGCCGGGCGCGGTCGTCGTGGTTCGGCTATGGAATCTAAAGCAGCGCCTTATAACAGGTCAATGATGATAATTACCGGCGAAGATTTACCCAAGGGCCAGTCGTTATTGGGTAGATTGTTGGTGTTGGAGGTGTCTAAAGGGGATATATCAAAAGAATTGCTAACGCCACTTCAAGACAGTGCTAGAAATTCTGTTTTTAGGGGACTGATGTCAGCTTATCTTCAATGGCTAGCACCGCGCATAGACGACTTTAAAAAAACGCTGGAAGCTGAAGTCAATCAAGAACGTGAAGCGGCGGACAGCTCATTAAATAAATCGCATGCTAGAAACGCGGGTATTTATGCAAATTTAGTAGTAGGTTTCGAGATATTTTTAATGTTTTTACAGGACACGTCTTTAATTGATGGGTCACAGTATCAGCAATTGTTGCTAAATATGAGGCGAGATTTACACAGTGCTATTGATGAGCAAAGCGGATACCAAGCCGAACAGGATGAAGCAAAACGGTTTTTATCCTTACTTAAGGCTGTGTTAAGTTCTGGTAATGGTCATATTGCTTGCCGCTTGAACCAAGGGCCGCCCAAAATAAGGCCACATGGTTGGGGCTGGCGTGACACTAGCGAGAATCCGATAGGTGATAAAAATATGAGTCCTACGGGTGATTGTATCGGCTGGTATTGCGGGGCGAGTGAGGGTGAAAATCCTGAAGTATGGCTACAACAAGACGCGGCCTTTAAGTCGGTAAGTCAATATGCCCGTAGTCAGGGAGACCCTATTTTAATGAGTGCCTCAACCTTATGGCGGCGCATGTATGAAAAGGGCTTTATCCTAAAAACAGAGCCAGACCACCAACGCAATAAACCGAGATTAGCCATTAAGCGTATGGTCGATGGGTCATCTAAACGGGTTATGGTGATTAAGGCTGATTTAATAGAAAGTGAGGATTTGTTTGATTAGATAATATCTTGGTTTTGATTAAGCCTTATAGCTGGAAAAAATCCGGTTATGGGTTTTTTGGGGGGGTAAAAACCAAAAGTGTTACCTTTATCGCTACCTTTTGTAATTCATTTAAAATTTAACGCTATTTATCAATAACTTAAAATCAATTCAAATCCGGCCATCGCACCAAATAGGCATTCAATAGAATGCAAAGAAGTACAGAAACCCGCAAGCCATAAGGCTTAGCGGGTTTTTTATTGTCCAACGAGATGCGGTAAAATACACGGGCATACAA
>CAIKYI010000136.1 GCA_903831545.1 uncultured Methylobacter sp.
AGAAATGCGCTGAATCTGGAGCCGGCAGTCGAGGTCGGAAAAAAAGCGGCCGAGCGTACCATTCGGCGTTTGCAGGCGCGAAGTTTATCGACGCGGCAGTGTCCGGTGCTGTATTGTGCCGAAGTTGCTTCCGGGCTTTTAGGCTCATTTATCGGCGCGATTAGCGGCGGTAATTTGTACCGTAAATCGTCATTTTTGCTGGATGCTCTCGATACGCAAGTTTTCCCCGAATTTATCCGCATCCATGAGCAGCCTTATTTAATCGGCGCTTTGGGTAGTAGCGCCTATGATGGCGAGGGTGTTGCGACTAAAACTCATGATATCGTCAGTGACGGTATTTTACGCAGTTATGTTTTAAGCACCTATTCCGCCAAAAAATTGGGCTTGCAAAGCACCGGTAATGCCGGAGGCGTGCATAATTTAACCATCGATAGCGGTGCTCTTGATTATCAGGGCATGTTAAAAGAGTTGAATACCGGATTACTGATTACCGAGTTGATGGGGCAAGGGGTCAATATGGTGACTGGTGATTATTCGCGGGGAGCTGCTGGTTTTTGGGTGGAAAACGGCGAGATTCAATATCCGGTTGAAGAAATTACCATCGCCGGTAATTTAAAAGACATGTTGAAAAACATCGTTGCCGTGGGTAATGATGTCGATTATCGCGGCAATGTGCGAACCGGTTCTATCTTGGTTGAACGGATGTCGATCGCCGGGGAATAAGCGGATTTGCTTTCTAATGTATCGTTCCCACTGACTCCGTTACTGCTATTAAGTTAAATCGTCATTCCGGCATGGATTGCCGGAAACTAGTCCACATGGATGTGTTTATCAGTTACCGTCCATGGTTTCTGGATCTCGGCAATCCATGCCAAGATGACGATGCTTTTCTTAACTTAATGATCTCCGTGGGAAGGATGTATATGCTACAAACCAGACTTCATGTCGGCATTGTTATAGGGATTTAACAACATCCTCAATCAATTGTGGCCCGCGATAAATAAGGCCGCTGTAGAGTTGTACCAAACTCGCACCGGCGGCCAGTTTTTCCTGCGCATCACTGGCAGTTAAAATTCCTCCTGCGGCAATAATCGGCAGCTTGCCGTTTAATTCCCGTGCCAGTTCCTGCACCACAAAAGTAGACTTTTCCCTAACCGGGGCACCGCTTAGGCCGCCTGCTTGTTCGGCATGGTGATGACCGGCAATCAGATCTCTGGAAATTGTGGTGTTGGTGGCAATCACACCGTCAATGTCAAAGTCCAGCAACAGTCTGGCAATATGCGCTATTTCATCAATGCTAAGATCGGGGGCGATTTTCAACACTAACGGTACGTATTTGCCATGTTCCTGTTGTAGTTTTAATTGCTCTTCTTTTAAGGTCGAAATCAGGCTTTTAAGCTCATCACCTTGCTGCAACTGGCGTAAATTCTTGGTGTTCGGTGAAGAAATATTCAGGGTGATATAACTGGCTGCACTATAAGCTTTGCGTAAACCGATTAAATAATCATCCGCTGCCTGCTCAATGGGGGTATCGAAATTCTTGCCGATATTAATGCCTATAATGCCGGAAAAACCGCTGTTTTTAACCTGCGCCAACAAATGATCAATACCCAGATTGTTAAAGCCCATGCGGTTGATTATGGCCTGATGTTCGGGCAAGCGGAATAAACGCGGTTTCGGATTGCCGGGTTGCGGACGCGGCGTTACCGTGCCAATTTCTACAAAGCCAAAACCCAAAGCGTCCAGCGCATTTATATAGTCACCGTTTTTATCCATACCGGCTGCAAGGCCGACCGGATTTTTAAACTCCAGACCCATCACGGTGACCGGTTTGTGTGCAATTTTTGGATAGATTAAATTGGACAAGCCGGAAACATATGTGGCGTTTAACAGCTTGAGCGTCACTTCATGAGCGGTTTCAGGGTCCAGCGAAAATAAAAAAGGGCGTAATAAAGGATAAAGATTCATGGCGATGACCGAAATATTAAGATTAAACTTTGTGGGAGCGACGCCCGCGTCGCGATTAAAGAATGAGCGTGAAACAACAAAATTTGTAGCCCTCTTTTTTTTGAAAAGAGGGAAAAATGTATTTGTGACTCAATTTACACAAACGTTTCTAGTCGCGACGTAGGCGTCGCTCCCACGCACCGCTGAATTATTAATGGTCAGCAGGCAATTGATAAGGTTCCGGCGCCACCGCAGTTGGCCGCTGTAAAACCAGGTCAACCATCAGTTGCGCAGAGGCTGGCCCCATTGCCAGTCCGTTTCTGAAATGACCGGCGTTAATAAATAAATTGCTGATTTCGGCATGTTTGTCAATATAGGGTATGCCCTGCTCGGTGCCGGGCCTTAAGCCTGCCCAGTGCTTAATCACCGGAAAATCGTTTAGCGAGGGCAATAAATTAATCGCAAATTCATGCAGACGGTCTTTGGCTTCAGTGGTTGTGGACTTGTTAAACTCAGCAAGTTCAACCGTGCTGCCAGCCAGTATTTTACCGTCCCGGCGCGGAATCAGGTATTGATCGCCATCCAGTACCATGTGTTTTAACGTCTCCGGACGTGCCTCAAACAATAGCATTTGACCTTTAACCGGCGCGATTTTTGGCGCTTCGCTATCGGGAAAAAACTGCCCAAACAGGTTTCCAGTCCAGGCGCCGGCGGCAACAATCAACTGATTAACGGCAATTGTTCCAGATGTGCTATCGATTGCAGTAATGCGATTTTTGTCGCGAATAATGCCGGTAGTCTCGCATTGTTCAATAAGCGTAACGCCTTTGTTTAGCAAATCTTGCCGTAACGATTTAACCAGGCGGGGATTTCTGGCCTGGGCAATTTCGGGCAACCAGAGCGGCTGCTCGGGTTTTGTATTTAGCGCCTTAAAAAAATCGTCACCTGCAGATTGATACGCAATATTGCCGGCCTTACACCAGTTAACGGCGGCGGCATGGTCAGGATTTTTAACGATCAACATGCCGCAGGGTGTCCATTCCGGGTCAAGTTGAGTTTCGGCGAGCAGTTCTGCGGCCAAAGTCGGGTACAGTTTCAGGCTTTGCAGAACTAAACGGGTAATGGCGTCGGCTTGTCGCCAAGGATAAAGCGGCAGCAAAATGCCGCCGCCAGCCCAGGAAGACTCCTGGCCCAGCAGGTTTTTTTCAATAATCGCTACAGTTGCGCCAGCTTTAATAAATTCGCGGGCCGTTAGCAGGCCAATAATGCCGCCGCCAATCAGAGTTATATCGGGTGTTGTGGTCATGAATGTTGTTAAAAATTTGAATGAGTAAGGGAGGATTTGTTCCCCTTGCACGTAAGACTCGTTGAGTTATTTTAAGTGCAAAGAATACCACATAAACAAGCGAAATTTATTCGGCGAGGAATTAACATAAAGTGTTAAATAATCAGTGGCTTTTGGGGCAGATTTATCGCGCAATAGCTTATGGTTAGTGCTTGTGGTTTAGGAATATAAAATTTTAATTTTTGTTGTTTTTTGCCTACAGTCGTCTTTTTGTAATTAACAAAACAGGTATAGTTATTGATAAATAAGGATTAATTAATATTAAAAAAGAATAGTTAAAACTTGTAGGGATTTAAATTTGCTGCTAATATTAGCTCCGTAAGTTAAGCTTTGTTGTTTAAAAGCAAATTATTTGTAAATCAACAACCTCATGAGGGGGATTAATGATCAATAAAACTAAATTAGCACTGGGTATTGCTGCGGCAACCTTAACAGTTGCTGGCACGCTGGTTTCTACTGAAGCAATGGCGCATGCAAAAAAAGCTAAACATTCGCATGTTGTTACCGAGTCTTCAAGCTCTTATTCTTCGAGCACAACCAGCCATTCAAATGCCAAGATCGACGCTTTGGAAGCTCAGTTACAAAACATGCAAGCTGAAATTAACAGCTTAAGATCACAAGCAAGCCGTCCTGCTTCTTCTGCTGAAGCGGCTAAAGTCCAGGAATTGGATCAGTGGATGGAATCAGTTAAGTCCAAACCAAAACACGAAAAGCAAGCTCAAGAAAACCTGATCTTCTTCCGTGGCGGTTTTGCACGTAATGATGCTAAAAGAGATGATATTTTGACTGGTAATCAATCTGTAGCATCGGGTAAAACTAATCAAGATGGCTATTATATTGGCGCCGGCTTTGACTTTGGCTTGACTGATGATGTCTGGGGTTTGGCAAAAAATACCGACATTATGGCCGAGTTAATGTTTGACTATAGAAGTGTCGGTGAAAGAAATTCTGCTTCAAATCCATTAGCTACAGTAGTTAATGGTGTGGCTGGTGCTGGTGCTGTTGGAACATCTAATGTTACTAATGTTTCAGTAAGCCAATTTACCCTAGGTGCTTCACCAAAAGTTAAATTCATGAAAGGCAGTGCTTTCAGACCTTGGATCATACCTTTCGGTTTGACTGTTAACGTTATCTCTCCACCATCTAACGGCGTAACCGTTTTAAATCCAGGTATGC
>CAIKYI010000137.1 GCA_903831545.1 uncultured Methylobacter sp.
CAATGGCGATGGATTGATAAGCGACTGGTAGTGATGTTACACGATGAAAGCCTGGCCTTACACGGTGGAGCATCCGGTATTCGTGATGAAGGGTTGTTAGATTCGGCCTTGAGTCGCGCAGTCAACCTAGCGCATTATGGGGAGCCGGATTTTGCGGATTTAACCGCCGCCTATGCCGTTGGATTAGCTAAAAATCATCCCTTTATTGATGGTAATAAGCGCGTTGCATTTTTGGCAGTGGGTTTGTTTTTGGGGTTAAATGGTTACAAGCTTAACGCGACCCAAGTCGATGCTACGCTCACCATTCAGGCAATTGCTGGCAGTCAATTATTAGAAGCCGACTTTGCAGAATGGATACGTTCAAATTCATTGAAAAAAATCACTGATTGTTGATGATGATGATGCAGGTATTAACAAAGTCAAAATGGAAAGATCCAACTAAATTAAGCATTCATCTTTATGACGGGAAGTAAGTAAATCATAGGTAACTCTAGCTTTAGTGCCTTAATTCAGGGTATATAGCTATAGTGCTTTCACTGATGATCTACCCCGTGTACTCTTTTTTACTTAATACGCTATTCTATGCTCCACTAAGTAATCATAAAGAATGGGTAACTTGCTCCAGCTGGACCTGTTGCGCCAGTTAGACCTTGTATGCCCTGAGGCCCCGTAGCACCTTGTAAACCATTAATGCCTGAAAGTCCTTGTGGTCCGGTTGCACCATTAGAACCATTTAAGCCCGGAATGCCTTGTGAGCCGGTCGCTCCAGTTAGACCTGTTGCCCCCTGAATACCCTCCAGACTGATTTCAATTTCCGGCGCATGACTGGACGTAGTATTTTCCTTGCTGTCGAAAAATACCGAAACACCGTCTGAGCCGACATTCCGCACCCCCTATTTACAATTTTTCATTATTTTTATTGATATATTTTTCAATAAGTTATATTTTTCTCTATTTTATGCTTACTGCGGTATTTTTATATTTCAGCCTGATATTGACTGGGAATGTATGATGAAACGTGGATTGTTAGTTCCAATGCAAGCCACTCAGAAAAATTAATTTCAAAAAATCCTTTATTATCAATAAGTAAATAAATGCTAAAAATTTTTATGGGGTGCGGAATGTCGGTCTGAGCTTAACCAGCGCCAGACGATTGTTGTTGCAGACGCCATCCAGCCAGTCTTTAACCTAGTTGGTAATGTCGATGCTGATCCACTTTTGACTGGAGGCGTTGCTTATCGCAATCGGGCCGACCAGTTGTGCGCCGACAGCGGGTTGGCTAGTTGCATTAATGCCTGCTTCCGTCCAGGCGCTACTGACGGCATAAACATTGAAACTTCCGGTGGCTTTGACCGAATTGACAAACACTTTTAATGTGGCTTTGGCTATGTTATTCCCGACTAGGCCAGCAGGTAAATAGGAGTTAACTGCAAATTGCACAAAGCTCGGTTTGCGAATACGCATATCGTCTATCATGCGTTGGCGTACCATCGTAAATATAGCCATAGCATCATCACTAACCAGTTTAACAAAGGCGCAAACATCATCCCAATCGCATAACTTCATAAATTGGGCTAATAAACGCTCTTGAAATGCCACGAACTCATCCGGTGTTTTCCGCCAGATGTATTTAGCAAATGGTATTAATGCTTCGCGGTCAAATGTCATCATTCAACTGTAATTGCTAAATCCGGAATAAACCCAGTTTCCTCCCCAGGATAACCACGCGGATTGCACATAATTCGAGTACCGTTGATAGTATAATCAACTGCGTGGTGCAAATGACCATGAATCCAAAGCGCCACAGAGTCACACATCAGCGACTCCCATCTATTAGCATAAGGCGCATCAAGGTGCGACTCACAACCCTCAACTCGATCATTACCGAACGACAGTAATGACGGCGCATGATGAGTCACCACCACAGTAGCCCCAGCAAACGGTTCAACAAGCCGATCACGCAACCATCTAAACGAAAAATTATTACGCAAAACAAAATCATCAGGTCGCACTTTTCGATATCCAGCTGCCCTGATTTTCTTAAAATCAGTCAGCTCGCGTTGCGCATCGTATTTAGCCAGAAATGAGTTCCCTGTTGACGTATAATTTGTCCAGCAAGTAGCACCCAGAAAACGCACGCCTCTAAAAATCCATTCATCATTATCTAAAACACGGACACGCTCGCACGTCGCCGCACGCATTTTTTCTAGTGTGCTATCCAAGTGACCGCCATAAAATTCATGATTACCTGGCACGTAAATCACAGGGCAACTAAAGGCCTCACCTGCCCATTCAACACCCCTGGCCCTAATCCCAATATCGCCTGCAAGGACCACAACATCAGCCTCAACCGAGGATGGGGTGAACTTTTCAAATTCAGTATGCAAATCAGAAAGCACATGAATTTTCAAGCTTCACCATCCCAGTATTCAAGCGTTACATTTTTTTCATCTTGCACATGGTTAAGTCTTTCCAGCGTCGCCACACATGCTCGGAGTCAGGATGATCTCCAGGTCTGCCATGGAGCTTATGTAGTCGCCCTGATCTTGTTTCAATCACCATCTTTTTCTTGTTGAACGACTGAATATCAGACGAAGTACGCCCAAGGCTACCTTGTAAAATAAAGCCTACAAGATGTCGCCTTGGAACATTGTTGTTACCGTAAATAACTTCTCTGATTGACCAGCGCGCGATTGCTCTTGCAAAGTCGTCGGTAGGGACTGGGTCAGGAATACCAAAAATCATTCTTCTTACCTCTTCAATAGTAGTTCGCCTTCAAGATTCACAGCACCGCCAATTGGGGCGCATGTCACTGCAATGCCATTAATCGTGTCCTGATAATAATAGTGATGATGCCCATGAAAGATCTTTTTCGCTCCAATAGCTTGTGCCAGATCCTCAATTGCTTTTTTTCCATGACGGTGGCAACTTGGCGCTTCATGTGTGACTAGAATATCCGCCCGAATATTTTTCTTCATTTTTTCAAATTCGTGGTACCAAATCGCATTATCGAGATGAAGCGGGATTTTGTTTACGTCGCGCGGTTTATATTTAAGCCAATGTTTTTTGTCGATCCATTTCGGGAGACTGCCTGACATCCATATAGATTCTTTAAAAATACCGCCAAGGCCAGCGATTCTTAGACCATTAATCTCGATAACCTTTAAGTTAATATTGTTATAGGACAGGGCTGAATAGAATAAATACTCATATTCACTCACAGAGTCAAAATCATGATTTCCAGGAATCCAATAGATTTTTGTCGTGCCGATAATAGTCTGCAAATAATTTTCCAGCGGCATTTCTAAATTGTAATCTCCCAGTAAAATAACAGCTTCAGGACGGTACTTGTGTACCGCACTGATGACGTTTGCGAAGCATCCGTGGGGATCGCCGCAGAAAATTATTTTATTTGGCATTGCGTTACTCATCATTTCGAATTGAATGTAATCAATTCAGAATAATTTATTGATATTCTTTGCAGCGTTGAGTATTTGAGCTATCTATTGAAGAGTGACTCAAATACTTATTTCTGTCCGGCGTCAACTATCCTGGCCGGGTGACGACAATTACCTTGGCCGGTTTTGATTGAAAAATTTTGATTGATTTTTTAAGCTCTGTTTTTTTCGATAACTGTCTCCTTTTAATTCAATTATGGTTGCACACCAACTTGTGGATCTCCCTTTGATTTATGCTTTTTGAAACGTCAACAGAACCTAGATTAAAAATCACTAATGTCTTGTATTTAAAATATATTAAGAATTGTGATAATGATCCCAAAGAAAATTATTTTTCAACTTCCGGTTATTTTATAAAGACCTTGCATAAGGCTAGTGTATTCACTATAAAGCTGGATATGTTAATTAATTGCCCTTACGATGTAACATTATAAGTTAGTTAACTTTTTTATACTGTATTTTGGTGATTTAGAATGTCCATTAAATTAATAAACGTGTTCTTGTTTATATCCACTTTGTTGTTGTCAGGAGAAGTAATTAGTCAAGAAATGGTGATTCAGTCGCAAGATTTGAGTGCCAAATCTGTAAAAAGTGATGTCGCTGAATACATTGTGCGCGAACAGCAATTGATGGTGTTAATAAAAAACTTGAAAATGCAA
>CAIKYI010000138.1 GCA_903831545.1 uncultured Methylobacter sp.
CCTATCAATTGTGGGATCACAGCAAGAAATTGAAAATGACCTTGCAGGAAATCAAGGATGAACACAAAGATTCCGAGGGAAGTCCCGAAATTAAAGGGCGACAACGCAGAATGCAGATGGACATGGCGCAAAATCGGATGATGGCGGAAGTTCCCAAAGCTGACGTTATTGTTACCAACCCCAGTCATTATGCCGTGGCCTTGCGCTATGATCAGTCTTCAAACAGTGCGCCAAGACTGGTTGCCAAGGGTGTCGATTTGATTGCCGCCCAAATCCGTAATGTTGCCATAGGCGCGGAGGTGCCGCTAGTTGCCTCTCCACCTTTAGCCCGAGCCTTGTATTATTCGACCGAGATCGATAAAGAAATACCACAGGGACTTTATCTGGCTGTTGCCCAAATTCTCGCTTATGTCTATCAGTTAAAAGCGGCCCAGCAAAATGACTGGCGACCTCCCTTACCACCGGCAGATATTACCGTGCCTGACGAATTTAAACAGGATTAAGTCAATATGGATTTTACTAAATTAAAAGCGGCGTTAAGCGTACTTGGCAGGGCGGAATTAGGCGCTCCTTTGGTTATCGTCATGGTTCTGTCCATGTTGATATTGCCATTGCCAGCATTTGTGCTTGATTTGCTGTTTACTTTTAATATCGCCTTTTCGTTGATCATCTTGCTGGTAGTTGTTTATACCGTTAAACCTTTGGAATTTGCGTCATTTCCGACTGTCATTCTGCTGGCAACCATCTTGCGTCTGGCGCTTAACGTGGCTTCGACACGTATCGTACTGATTGAAGGGCATAAAGGCGGAGATGCGGCCGGCAAGGTGATTGAAGCTTTTGGCGCTTTTGTTATCGGCGGTAACTTTGCCGTGGGTCTGGTGGTGTTTGCGATTTTGATCATCATCAACTTCATGGTTGTGACCAAAGGTGCCGGGCGTATTGCTGAGGTTGGCGCGAGATTTACGCTGGATGCGATGCCGGGCAAGCAGATGGCAATTGATGCCGATTTAAATGCCGGATTACTGACTCAGGATGAAGCGCGACTCAGACGTGCCGAAGTGGCTACCGAAGCCGATTTTTACGGTTCTATGGATGGTGCGAGTAAGTTTGTCAGGGGTGATGCGGTAGCCGGTATTATTATATTGTTCGTCAACATGATTGGCGGCTTGGCTATTGGTGTGCTTCAGCATGATTTAAGTTTTGCCGAAGCAGGCAAAATTTATGTGTTGTTGTCCATTGGTGATGGTCTGGTTGCCCAGATTCCGTCGTTATTATTGTCCACAGCCTCAGCGCTGGTTGTTACCAAAGTGGGTAGTAGTGGCGAAAATATCGGACAACAGGTTACGTCACAGTTATTTGCAAATCCAAAGGCATTGACCGTGACAGCGGTGGTCGTTGGCGCACTGGGTATTATCCCGGGGATGCCTAATCTGGTTTTTATTTTACTGGCCCTGGCTTTAGCGGGTTCGGCTTATTTAATCGAGAAGAAGCATAAGGAGATTGAGTCCATTGCTGTTGATTATCCACAGGAATTGGCGCTCAATGCAGCCCCCGTCGAGACCAAGGAATTGGGTTGGGATGATGTGATGCCGGTTGACGTTGTCGGTCTGGAGGTGGGTTATCGGCTGATTCCGCTGGTGGATAAGAATCAGGGCGGGCAGTTAATGGTTCGTATCAAGGGTGTCCGGAAAAAATTGTCTCAAGAGTTGGGCTTTTTGATTCCATCGGTACATATCCGGGATAATCTTGATTTAAGCCCAACGGCCTACCGAATTTCACTGATGGGTGTGACTGTTGGGGAATCGGAGATTATGCCGGATATGGAAATGGCTATTAATCCGGGGCGCGTGTTTGGAACCTTGAAGGGTAATGTCTGTAAGGACCCGGCTTTTGGTTTGGATGCGGTGTGGATTGAGCCCAATCAGAAAGATTATGCGCAAACTCTGGGTTATACGGTGGTTGATCCTGGAACGGTAGTGGCGACTCATTTAAGCCATTTACTGCAGTCACATGCCCACGAATTATTCGGTTATGAGGAAGCTCACAAGATATTGGATAACCTGGCCAAGTCTGCGCCAAAATTGGTCGAGGATTTGGTGCCGAAAACCTTGCCCTTGGGGGTGGTGGTCAAGGTGCTGCAAAACCTGTTACAAGAACGTGTACCGATACGTGATATGCGCAGTATCGTCGAAACTTTGGCGGAGTATGGGGTTAGAAGTCAAGATCCTGACATCTTGACGTCGGCGGTGCGAGCCTCCTTGGGTCGGTTAATTATCCATGAAATCAGTGGGATGCAAGATGAGTTGCCGGTTATTACGCTGGATCATGAGTTGGAACAGTTATTGCATAAATCATTGCAGACGGCAGGCGAAAGTGGTGTCGGGATTGAGCCAGGGTTAGCAGAACAAATGCATACGTCATTGCAGGAAAGTATGCAAAAAATGGAAATGGAAGGACAAACAGCGGTATTGCTGGTTTCCTCTTATATCCGTCCCTGGTTATCCCGATTCGTTCGCCATTCGATTCCCGGATTACACGTCTTGGCATACAATGAAATCCCTGCTGATCGTCAGATCAAGGTAGTTTCAACTGTCGGACGACGGACATAGCACATGAGGCTTAATTATGAAGATTAAACGTTTTTTTGCACCAGACATACGGCAGGCCATGCGCATGGTAAAAGAAGAATTAGGCGCAGACGCAGTGATTATGTCAAACAAGTCAGTTGACGGCGGTGTTGAAATTGTTGCAGCACGAGACTTTGATGAGCAATTGATACAGAGCAAGTTGCAAAAACAGGGGCTTGATCAAAAAACTTCGGCACAGTCTCAGCGGTTTGCGGGCGATGAAAGTTATGAGACCAAAAAAATCGATTTGCCTGATTTTGAAGCTGAAAAAAATCGTTTACATTTATTAAGCAGTGAAAGAAAAAAAAGTGCGGAGGGTTTTGTACCCGAGCGCAGTCAACAAGGGCGGTCACAACGATTCTCTGCCGACAGCGACACTCCCACCATCCCTGGCGGTCGGTCGAATGGGTTCCAGACCAATTCCGACACTCCCACCATCCCTGGCGGTCGCCGGAATATTGACGAATATGTGGGTTATGCCGAAAAAGTTCATTTACGCGGTAATCTGGAAACAGTAACGGCAAAAGCGACAAATGGTTCGGCAAATTCCGCCACGGTCGGATCAGAAAGATTCACAACAAGACCTGTTGCAAACAGTTCAGCAAGAGCCACTACAACTCCTGTAGCACCAGTGGCAAAGAGACCCATGCCAACAGAAAAGACCGGAACTCTTGCTGATAATTTGTTGATGGAAATGAGTCGGGAGCTTAAATCCTTAAGAGCCGAGATGGACTCAAAGTTGGCCAGTATTAGTTGGGGCGCAATTTCGCAAAGCAATCCGGTCAGGGCAGAGTTGCTACAACGTTTGGCCGGAATGAGTATTTCCAGAAAACTGAGCGTTAAAATTGCCAATCGATTTGCCAAGCAAACGGATGGCGAACTGGCTTTTAGCCAGTCTCAGGAGTTATTGGCTAAAGTGCTGCCTATCGCTGACGATGATTTACTTCAGTATGGTGGCATAGTTGCTTTGGTAGGGCCTACCGGCGTAGGAAAAACCACTACAATTGCCAAGTTGGCGGCCAAATTCATTTTAAAACACGGGTCAAGACAGGTTGCCTTGATTACTACCGATAATTACCGTATTGGCGCGCATGAGCAACTCAATACTTATGGAAGAATCCTGGATGTACCTGTTCGAGTGGCTTCCAGCGCTACTGAGTTACACCATCTTATTAATGGCTTTGCAGATAAACGTCTTATTTTGATCGACACTGCGGGAATGAGTCAGCGTGATATGAAACTGGTAGAGCAGATTAATACTTTGCAACAAAGTGGACAAACCATTAAGTCTTATCTGGTTATGTCGGCTGCCACTGAATATAAGGCGATGAACGAAATCATCAAAGCTTTTCAGGTGTTTGAGCCTCAGGCGAGTATTTTGACCAAACTAGATGAAGCGGCAACAATCGGCTCAGCTATTTCCTCAATCATAGAACATAATTTGCCGCTGGCTTTTATTGCCGATGGTCAACAAGTTCCCGAAGACATGCATGTTCCATGTGCCAGGACTTTAATCGTACAATGTGTGGCTGAGCTGGATCAGGAAACCGACTATAATGATGTCAATAATGAAGCTTGGGCGGCGCAAGGCTATGCATAAGCAACCTGATCAAGCGGCGGGGATAAGGAATATGAATAAAATCAAGCCTGTTCGGGTTATTGCGATCACCAGCGGCAAGGGTGGCGTTGGCAAAACCAATTGATCGGTAAATTTAGGTATAGCGTTGTCACAAATGGGGCGGCGAGTAGTGTTAATGGATGCTGACATGGGCTTGGCAAATGTTGATATTTTGCTGGGCGTTTATCCCAAGTTTAATCTTTCCCATATGCTGTCAGGAGAAAAAACCTTAGACGAAATCATGATTGATGGCCCTGCAGGTTTAAGAGTCATTCCCGGGGCATCGGGTATTCAAAAAATGTCTGAACTTAGCACTATTGAGCAGGCTTCCATTATTCATGCCTTTAGTGAGATAGATCAGGATATTGATGTTTTGATCGTAGATACAGCGGCTGGCATATCGGCAAGTGTGGTCAATTTTGCCCGCGCCTGCCAGGAAATTGTCGTTGTAGTTTGTGATGAGCCGACCTCTTTAACTGATGCTTATGCCTTTATTAAGCTACTTAACAGAGATTACGGTTTGTCCAGTTTCCATGTGGTAACTAATATGGTTCAAACCGTTCAGCAGGGACATGCGTTGTTCCAAAAATTAAGCAAAGTAACGGATCGCTATCTGGACGTGACCTTGAAGTTTGGCGGGGCAGTACCTTATGACGAATATTTGCGTAAATCAGTCCAAAAACAAACACCTGTCGTGGTCGGTTTTCCCAGAAGCAAAGCTGCGCTTGCTTTGAAAGCGATAGCTGCCAGGATTGATAGTTGGCCGGTTAAATCCGAGGCTGGCGGTTATATTGAATTTTTTATTGAACGAATGATTCAATACGGTTCCCAAAAGGATGTCGCATGAGCGGCGTGGCAATGTACACTTCGGTTCAGGCTGGAGGCACCGATCAACGTGTCATGCAGCACGCACCGTTAGTCAAGCGCATTGCCTACCATTTAATGAACAGACTCCCGGATTCTGTTCAGGTTGATGATTTGATTCAGGCCGGAATGCTGGGGTTATTGGAAGCCATCAAAAATTATGATGCCTCACAGGGCGCCAGTTTTGAGACCTATGCCGGTATTCGGATTCGCGGTTCCATGCTGGACGAGGTCAGGCGAAGTGACTGGACGCCACGCTCGGTTCATAAAAAAACACGTATGGTTTCTGACGCGATACGAACGATCGAAAATAGAACCGGCCATGAGGCAAGAGATGTCGATGTTGCCGCGTATTTAGGTATATCTATTGACGAATATAATCATATTCTTCAGGACTCAAGTAGCTGTCATGTCTTTAGTGTCGAAGAATTGGCGCAAACGGGAGACGGCTATCTTGACGAATCCTTGAATGAGGAAATGGATCTGGCCGATAATTTAACACATGAAAGTTTTCAGCAGGCATTAGCTGCAGCCATTACTGCTCTACCGGAACGTGAGCGATTGGTTATCTCGCTCTATTATGATGAAGAGCTGAATCTGCGCGAAATTGGCGAAGTTTTGAATGTCAGTGAATCCAGGGTGAGTCAAATTAGTACTCAGGCTATATTGAGATTACGTTCCAGGTTGTCGGAATGGACAAGTAATTCATAACTGCTTGGGTGATTTCCGATAAAGTCCCCTTCTTCAATAATCTGATTCACGGGAAAAGATATGGTTCAAGATAGAAACGAAATAGCAGTCTTAAGCCGTTTGTCGTGGCATTTTTTTGTGAATTCATATGCGTCACAGTTTTGGGTTTTGCAGGCGATGCGTTCGTTTGATTTATTAGTTGTTAATTCAAAAACCAAGACATGGATATTTTAAGCGTCATCGGTGTTTTTGTTGGCATCATTGCAATTCTGACAGGAATTGTTCTGGATGGTGGCCATATCAGTTCTTTGGTTAATGTTCCCGCGTTGATTATTGTGTTTGGAGGTACCTTCGGTGCAACTTTATTACAATATCCCCAAGTTATTTTTATCAGGAGCATGAAAATGTTTTCCTGGGTGTTATTGCCAAAGGTTATCAACCTTTCTAGCCAAATCGATAAAGTTGTTTACTGGAGTTTGCTGGCAAGAAAAGAGGGCTTGCTGGGACTTGAAAATGCCCTGCCCAAAGAAAAAGATCCCTTTATAAAAAAAGGATTACAGTTGTTGGTTGACGGAAATGATCCGGACGCCATACGTGACATATTGGAGCTGGATATGTATTCAAAAGAAAGTATGGGCTTGCAGGCGGCGGGACTATACGAGGCGATGGGCGGTTATGCGCCAACTATCGGTATTTTGGGCGCGGTGATGGGCTTGATTCATGTGATGCAGAATCTGACTAATCCAGAATTGCTAGGTCAGGGCATTGCTACGGCCTTTGTTGCCACAATTTATGGTGTGGGCTCTGCCAATTTGATTTTTTTACCGATTGCCAACAAATTAAAAAACCATGTGCTGGCATTGACACAAGCCAGGGAGATGCTGGTTGAAGGCATTATCGCTATTGCAGACGGTGAAAATCCAAGGAATATCAAGCTGAGATTGAACGGTTATCTTCATGATAGTTAAAAAAAGATCCGGCTATGGCGCGGCGTAAAAAAAACTATTTAAGGCCGGTTGACAGGTCTTCCAATACAGGTCATGAGCGATGGATGGTATCTTACGCAGATTTTATTACCTTGTTGTTTGCGTTTTTTGTGGTTATGTATTCAATTTCATCGGTCAATGAAGGAAAGTACAAGACTCTTTCGGATTCAATAGGCGAAGCTTTTTCAAATAAAGTACAACGGGGTAATGAGTCGGATTCGATTGAGACAAGAAATGTGCAAACGGTGATACAGCCCATTCCCCTGGAAAACATTTCGACGGAAGAGGTTGATAAAAAACGAGAGCTTAGCGAGGAAATATTAAGAGAAAGGAAGCAGTTAAGCGAAGTCTCCGAACAATTTGAACAGGTTTTAATGCCATTTATCAATGACAAACTCGTTGCAGTCAAAAAAAATGATTATTGGATAGAACTTGAAATGAATAGCGAAATGTTATTCTTGAGTGGTGAGGCTGAATTATCAAAAAAAGCGATACCGGTGCTGAAAAAGATTGCCGAAGTAATAAAACCCTTGCCCAACATGATTAATATCGAAGGCCATACCGATGATATTCCAATAGAAAATTTAAAATTCAGATCAAATTGGGATTTATCATCTGCGCGATCGACCAGCGTTGTCCATGAGTTTGTTAAGGAAGGCATTAATCCTCCCCGTTTGTCTGCTATAGGTTACGGTGAATTTCATCCGATTGGCGATAACAAGATAGCTGAGCAACGTTTTAAGAACAGGCGAGTGGTGCTGGTATTAATGTCGCAAGCTTTTGCCCGTTATGGTGCTAATGATGAAGAACGGGCTAAATTATTGAATTTGGTTCCGACAACCCCAGCAACCGTTAAACCTTGATGTTAGTTGAATTACAGCTCACAATTTCGATGCGTTCATTGTTTCTGGAAATCACCTAAAGCCCGGGAATACGGATATGATAGAAATAACACCTATAGCACCTTCTTTTCAAGTTGTAAAACCTAAAAAAATTAAAAGGGATGACAATCGCCCCGAGAAACAGCCGAGCAAGAACAAGCAAAAAATGGAAGAGCCGCATGCTGAACCTATACAACATATTGATGAAATTGTTTGATGAATAATCCTTTGATGATTGCTTTTGTTATTGAGAGCGTGGTTATTGTTTTTATGCTACTGGTTATTTTCTGGCTGGTGCGAACTCAGCTTCAACTTAAGCGAGATTATCGGATTCTTAGCGATGTTGTTCATGGTCATGGCAATGATATAGCAGGTTTGTGTACAGCCGCATTAACAGTGGATAGTCGTATAACCGCAGTAGATAGACAAATTGCTTCCAGTTTTGAACGGCTTGATGATTTGGCAGAAAGTGTTGCAGAAGCTGAACAAAATGAACAGCCTGCACATCCTTACAGTTTAGATATCCGAAAAGTAAGAAGTGGAGCCAGTGTTAATGAGTTAATGCAAAACTCAGGGTTAAGTCATGATGAAGCGGCTTTATTGATTCGCTTGCATGGTTCTAAACCTCAGCCTTAAAGTCACAAAAAAAGCCCGGCTAAGCACTTAGCCGGGCTTTTTTATATCGTTGGTGAAGCTGTTATTTAGTCATCGCCGCTAAATATGCCCAATAATTGTAATAAGCTCAAGAACAGGTTATAGATAGTGACATATAAAGAAACGGTTGCCAAAATGTAGTTGGTTTCGCCGCCGTGTATGATTTCACTGGTTTGGAATAAAATCATTCCGGACATCAATAAAATAAACATCGCAGAAACAGCTAAAGATAAAGCGGGGATTGTGAAAATCATCGCTCCAAGACCGGCCAAAAATGCAACCAGTACGCCGACCATCAGGAAGCCACCCATAAAGCTGAAATCTTTTTTGGTGGTTAATGCATAACCTGAAAGCCCCAGAAATATAACGCCAGTGCCGCCCAGAGCCATCATAATTAACTCATGGCCATTGCTGAACGCTTTTATGTACATGGTTAAAATAGGTCCGAGAGTAAGTCCCATAAAGCCGGTTAAAGCGAACACAAAAACAATGCCCATGGCACTGTTGCTGAATTTGGTAGTCAGGAACAATAGACCGAAATAACCAATCAGGGTAACAAACGGGTTAAAATGTGGCAGATTCAGCATCATTGCGGCACCTGCGGTCATGGCACTGAAAATCAGGGTCATTGATAATAACAAATAGGTGTTTTTCAGTACCTTGTTTGTTGCCAGAACACTGGCTTCCGAACGTGAGATAGCGGTATTTAAGCTCATTTTAGTTAGATCCTGGAAAAATTAGTTAACAAAAGAGGTGATGCGGCAACATATAAGATTGTCTGTTTTCATTTTTTCTTGATGGAATGAGAAAAAATAAAAACCGGATTTAAAAATGCATTCGCTTCATACGTGTCAATATTACAAGAGTTTCGATGTATCCGTAAGAAAATTTAGTAGAATATTGGCTTTTGACAGAATGAATTTATCCAACAACAGATTATGACCGAAAATATCATCCAAACACCCTATGAAATAATAGGCGGAGAAGCGGTAATACGTAACCTGGTTAACCGCTTTTATTTTTATATGGATACTTTGCCTGAATCATCCGGAATTCGAGCCATGCACTCGGCGGATTTGTCAGATGCAAACGCCAAGTTGTTCAAGTTCTTATCGGGTTGGCTGGGTGGGCCAGATTTGTTTATTCAGGAATACGGGCATCCACGTTTGCGTCAGCGGCATTTTCCTTTTGCGATAGATGGTGAGGCAAGAGACCAGTGGATGTTATGTATGAATAAAGCCATCAACGAAACGATACCGGATGTGAGTTCCAGGCAGCATTTAACTCTAGCCCTACAGCAACTGGCAACCCATATGATCAATCAGGAGTAATCGTTGTAAGGTAACTCGCAAAAAATAATTGCTCATTAAATTCGTAAAAAATAGAACACGGATGCCAAAATTAGGTGCCTTTAGGCGAGACTGATCGGACGGATTTACACCGATGTTTAAAAAACCAGCCTGTCTTACGTTTTTTAATCTGTGATTATCCTTTTAATCTGGGTCATCCGTGTTCCATCATGATATTCCATGATTATCCCTAGCCAATTGCAAAAACCATTAATTAAAGAGAACGGTCATTTCAAACCTGTCATTTTCCTACCAAATTCGACGCAGTTCGCGTGCCACGCAGACACGAATTGTCGTGACTCCCGGCAAGGTTGAAGTTGTTGCCCCGCCAAAAGTTTCTGATCATAAAATTGACCAATTTGTTCGTGCCAAGCAGCAATGGATAATCGAAGCTTTAGTTAAAATCAAAGCTAAAAGTCAGCAGCACAAATCGTTTGCACCAGATGTTTATGCCCATGGTGCGGAAATTCCCTATCAGGGGACGTGTTATCCATTGGTAATAAGATCGACAAAATTAAAAAGAATAAAAATTGAGTTTTGTCTGGAATTTATTGCTCACCTGCCAGAAGTCTTAGTGAGTCAAGACCACAGTGCGGATATTAAAGAAGCGTTGATACGTTGGATGAAGAAAGAAACCAAGTCTCGGGTAGAACGACTGGTCGTTGAGCATGCCCACAAAAAACAGTTGTTTCCCCAGACAATTAAAATTAAAACTCAAAAAAGTAGATGGGGTAGTTGTGGTATTAACAATGACATTAATATCAACTGGTTGTTAATAATAGCTCCGCCCGAAATCCTTGAATATGTAGTGGTGCATGAACTTTGCCATATCCGGGTCAGAAATCATTCGGCACATTTCTGGGCGTTGGTAGCGGAACACTTGCCTGATTATCAAACTCGAAGACAGTGGCTTAAAAAGCATGGCAGCAGTTTGATGATGGGTTTGTAAGCGCTGATGGGTTTTGCAGTTAATAGGCAGAGTAGGGTAATAGCGACACTTTAAGTGGCCCAGAAAACGTGCTGAGATCAGTCTAAAGACTAAGCGCGATTAAACAAAAGCTCGTCATACTCGTTGGGAGACGGGTATCCAGTGCCGAGCATGGCAAGCTTTGAACCAGCCAAGAGACCCTGGATTCGCTATGCGCTTTAGCGAATCCGATCAACCCTAACTTTGTTCTTCCAGCCGGAATAACGATTTTGATAGTGTAATTTTGTCAAAGTAGAGTTATTCAGGATCAATCCGTTGCATGGTAACGAGCAATAGATCATTTGCCTTTAGATCTGAATTTACTATACAAGCCTTGTAATTTGCCGGATGCTTTTGGTGCGACCTCTTCAGGCAGTGGTTCTGTTTTTAAGGCCGGCACTTCAGGTTCAGTCGGTTGTGGCGCAGTCCATTGCGGTTCAGTTTTAACGGGCGCTTGTTTTGTACCAAAAAGGTTTTTAATTTTTCCGAACGATCCTTCTTTGGCGGCAATGACCGGCTGTTGTTCGATATCCAGGGAAACGTAAGGGGCTTTGTCAACCGGCGCTTTGGGTTTTATGAATGGCTGGACAGGCACTATGGCTTCGACCGGTTTTACGGGTTCATTAGTGGGTACAGTAACAGGTTGGCTTGGTGGTGCGGTTACAGTGATTGGCGTATCAACAACATTTGATTTTGCTTCAGTCTGTATAAAAGGCTTAATTGTTTCCTGTTGGGGTTGTGCAGGAACCACGACAGCAGTCTGCTGATTTTTCAGGGTGTCAGATAAAATTTGTTGCGCCTTGTCTTGCTGCTGCAAAATTGTCTTTTGTTCTTCCAAAGCCAATTCCAGTTTGGAAAGTTGTGTAGCGTGGATATCCATAGTTGATTGCAATGCCTCGAGGAGTACTTCTTTTTCTGCAAGTTTCGCGGTTTCTTCCTGACAGGTTTGCTGTAATTCTTTTTTTGCCTGTTGTTCGCTACGAAGACGTTCGATTAATTGGTTAATCACTTTGGTATGTTGTTGCCACAATGAGTCTGCTTTAACGTCTTCAGTGGCCAGTAAGGGGCGTTCCCCAAGGTCAAAACTGGTTGCCAATAGTTGAATGATCTCGGCAATCTGTTTGTTGCGTTGATAAATCAGCTGTTCCAGTGTCAAAGCCCGCTGTGTTTCGTCTTGAACGGCACTTGTGGCTTTTTCCATTACCACGCTTACTGCTGCCACTTCTTCTTGGCTTTCCTGAAGTTGTTTTTGCAGAGCAGTGGTCGTTTCGACTGCCGTTTTTTCACTGTTGGTATTAGCTCTTTTTAGCGCGGCAATCCTGATACTATAAAGTATTGCGGTCAGTAGCCAGACTGATGTAGCTAAAACCGCCGCATATAAGGGATTTTTCAGGGTAAAAAGATACCATTCGGAAAGCATGGTTTGGATAAGTGACAGGTATGTTTGCATCAAAGTTCCTCAATCAAGAAGTTGGATTTTTGGGTATTGTACCCGTAGGACTGTTGATAGGGCGCAAATTTTTAACGGACAATTCATGTAGTCAAAATTGACAAGTCTTTGATGAAATAGAAAAACAGTGTTCAAGTTATTGTTTTATAGGTAATGGTTATATACTCGGCAAACATGACAGCGTGTTCGTTTAAGACTAAATTAGCCAGAGGTGCTGCCTGCCAGGCAATTCGGCATTAATGACTGGGCATGGCAACGGAAAAATTAAATGAGGTATCCCCATGAAAAATTTAATATGTTTTGTAATTATTTTTTTATTTGTCGCAGAATGTAACGCTGACATTAGAGTGCTGGAGCAGTTAACGTTAAAACGTAACATCAAGCATAAAAATGCCGTTGCAAAATCTGATGTCCCTAAGGTAAAGACAAAAAGCCCGATAGTAAAACATAAAAAAAACAAACAAAAAAACGCGATTGATAACCGGGCTTCTAAAAGTGTAAAGCGTAAAGAAATTGTTACGACAGAAGACTTGGAAATCAGGAATGAGCTTGCCTATTTGTCTAATCAAGATAAACCGTTTACAGGAAAACATGTCGAATATCATAATATTGTAAATAATGGTGGATTGGTGGGCAGCAACCAGGTGGGGGATGCGAAACTCGGACGTAAAGATAAAAAGTACATCGAGATTCTCTACAAAGACGGAAAAAAAAATGGGCCCGTTACAATGTGGGATGAGAATGGCATTAAAATTGGAGTGATTTATTATAAAGACGGGATATTGGTTGATTAAATGACAGAATGAATTTTTAAACAAAAATTTATTTGTCCAAGGTTTAGATGTTTTCTTCTAAAGTTGGTTAGTTTTTTTCATGTGACTAGGTGTTTTACGATATACCGCTTAGGTTATTTTTAATATAGCATTAAGAAACACTTAAATTTCTATATAACTGGAAAACCGTCACTATGAGTCCTCAAGATTTGACCTTTCAAGCCTTTAAGCTTTACAACAAAATTAAAGTTAAAAGTTATAAAGCCATTGTGCCTTCAGATACCTGGAATCGTTTGTACTTTTTGCAAAATAGAGCTTTTTTCAGATACATAAGAAGAGTAAAGCTGGAGGCTAAAAATGAGCAGAATTATCATAAAAGATTATGCTAAAACAGCCGTTTTTTAAGGTAACAAAATGATAGTTGTCATTGTTTGCTACGACGCTTGTTTAAAAAAACGGTTGTTGATTCCGATAACAAACGATTAGTATTACTTGTTTAATAATAACGACACACTGAGGAAAATGGATAATCAAAACATGACAGGAGATTAACATGTTGAATAAAGTGATGTTAATAGGACGGCTGGGTGCTGATCCTGAAGCCCGTTTTTTGCCGAGTGGTGCAGCGGTTACATCCATTCGTCTTGCCACTTCCAGACGCTGGAAAGACAAACAGACTGGTGAGCGCAAAGAGGAAACCGAGTGGCATCGAGTGGTTTTTTTTAATCGTTTGGCAGAAATTGCGGGCGAGTATTTAAAAAAGGGTAGTCAGGCCTATATTGAAGGGCGTATCCGCACTCAAAAATGGCAGGGTCAGGACGGCCAGGATCGCTATTCTACAGAAATTGTCGCAGAAAGCATGAGCATGCTGGATAGCCGTAGCGGTGGGACCTCCGAATTTGGCGGAGATTACTCATCGGGCGAAAATGCTGCGCCTACGGCGAAACCGTATAATAAATCCCAATCATCTGCGCCCGAAAAAAACTCCGGTTCAATGCCGCCGCCACCGCCAAATTATGACGATTTTGACGATGACATCCCTTTTTAAAATACACCTGGTGTTACTTATGTAAAGTTTTAAAATAAGCCTCTGTTATAAGGGGCTTTTTTATTTTAAAGTCAGTCGGTATTTATAAGCTGTCAGAAACATCTTTTATCGCCAGCAATATCAATTTCGAATCAGAGATGTCGTTAACGATAACACGGGCATTAAGCAAGGTTTTACGACGGCCGATGCCGGGAAAATCTTGTTCCAGCTGATAATCTTCAACAATCTGGTTGTCCGATATAACCTTGTTTAACAAGTCGCGCAAGACTTGGGAATTCCATTGCCCGTTGCCCAGATCGCAGAAAAACTGGTTTAGCGTATCTTCAGGAGATAATCCATGGCTTTGATAAAATGAACGGTTGGCGTTGATGACAGCAAGTTTCTCATTAAGCACCACAAGGGGTTCGCGGACTGAATTGACAATATTTTCGGCTAATTTTTTTGCTTCTTCAAATGCTATAGACTTGTTGTGATCGGTAACATTAGTGAAGGTCATGACTACGCCGTCTATCATGTTTTCCAGGGTTCTATAAGGCTGGATGCGAACAATATAGGTGATGCCTTTGGTTGTTTTTACTTCACGTTCTATGGGGATCAAATTATCGAGCACCGTATGGGCTGAGTCCAGCAGATCATCCTCCTCCAGTTCGGGTTTGATGTCCCTCAAGGCACGACCTACATCAGAGGAAACGAGGCGATAAATTTGGGTGGCATCGCGGGTAAAACGTCTGATAATGAGTTGTTGATCGAGAAAAATAGTGCCGATATGGATATTGTCGAGCAGATTCTTCATGTCATTTTGCATGTCTGCCAGTTGTATGATTTTGGCCTGCAGTTCTGAGTTGACGGTGATTAATTCTTCATTAATTGATTGTAACTCTTCTTTGGATGTCTCCAGTTCTTCATTGGTAGATTGCAGTTCTTCATTAGTCGACTGCATCTCTTCATTGGTGCATTTTAGTTCTTCGTTAGAGGCAAGCTGTTCTTCGATAGTGGCTTGAAGGTTCTCTTTGGTATAAGCCAGTTCGTTTTTTAGTTCATCAATATGACGCATTTCATCGTGCTTAGGTATGCGTATGGCACGCACGGTTTTTTTTGAATTTGACGGGGCAATATCCTGAAAACTGACCAGTAGCAGATTGGTAGGCTCGGTTATATTTGACAGTTTACGCACTGAGAGTGAAACCGGGTGAAAATCACCGTTGGTTTTGACCGATAACTCACGGTTTATGGTCGGCGAATTTTGGTTAACTGAATGAATAGCTGAGCGCAGTTCGAGCTGAAGGCCTTCTCTTGCCATATCGACCATGTTCAGTGTGGCCTGGCCTGGTGCCGGGCGCAGATATTTGCCGGTTTCGCCATGGACGAAGAGGATATGGCCCTTGTTATCGGTTACTACCGAGGCGGGCGCGTATAGTTGTAACAGTGTGCGTCGGGTCAGTTCAGCCAAATTGGTTTCTTTGGAGGATTTGATTATCTCGTCGGGAACTTTTTGGGCAGGTTCAGTAGTCCAGTGTAAGGTATTACTTAACATTGCCCGAGATGAGACAATCGAGGCTGTGGCGCTGTAAACCTTCCATTTACGACTGAGCTGTTTGAAAAGCTCGGTATGGTTGCCTATACCTTCGGACGGCGACAGAAAGAGTAATCCTCCAGGTTTGAGTGCGTAATGAAAGGCTGGTATTAATCGATTTTGCAATTCAGGTTCAAGATAAATCATCAGATTACGACAGCTCAGCAAATCAAGCTTAGTAAAAGGTGGATCTTTGATAACGTTTTGGGTGGCGAAGACAATCATTTCGCGTATTTCCTTTTTTACCCGATAGCCACCGTCTTCCTTTATGAAGAAACGCCTTAACCGATCGCTGGTTACATCCAGTGCAATATTGGGTGGATAAAACCCGGTACGTGCGGTAGTAATGGCATCATCGGCAAGATCAGTGCTATAGAGCTGTACTTTGAAGTCGTATTGGTTTTCATCCATTAGCTCCTGAAGCACTATCGCAATGGAATAAGCCTCTTCACCTGTAGCGCAGCCTGCTACCCAAACCCGAAAAGTGTAATCGTCCGGTTTGTTGGCGAGCAAGGTCGGTAAAATATCCTGTTTTAGCACTGCAAAAGCTTCCGGGTCGCGAAAGAAGTTGGTTACGTTGATCAGCAGTTCCTTGAATAGCGATGAAACCTCAAGCGGATGTTCCTTTAAAAAGCGGGCATAGGATTCGGTGTCATCTATGTTGTTTTGTGACATGCGACGCTGAATGCGTCGAGTGATGGTGGATTTTTTGTACTGTGAAAAATCGTGGCCGGTGCTGGTGCGTAATTGCATGAGGATGCGATTAATACCGCTTAAAGCAATGACGGGTGTAGGCGGAAGCGTCAATGTTTGAATGCCTGAAAGCAGTACCTCTGACATTTTATCCACGGGTAAAACATGGTTGACGTAACCGGACTGTATGGCGCTGGTAGGCATGCCATCAAATCTTGCTGTTGAAGGTTCCTGGGCAATGGTAATGCCGCCGACTCCAAGTATGGCGCGTAAACCAAGAGTGCCGTCAGTACCTGTACCTGACAGAATAATACCTATGGTGTTTTCACCCTTGTCTTCTGCCAGAGAGCGCAGGAAGGCATCAATGGGCATGCGCTGGCCATGTGGCATTTCCGGTATGCTAAGTTGAAGCATGCCGTGGAAGATAGTCATGTCACGGTTGGGAGGAATGACATAGACGCAGTTTGGCGCGATTTGCATTTGATCTTGCGCTTCAACCACTTGCATAGAGGTGGTGCGTTGCAAGATTTCGGTGAGTATGCTGGCATGACTGGGATCCAGATGGGAAACCAGTACAAAAGCCATGCCGCTATCGGCAGGTGTATGGCGAAAGAATTGTTCGAATGCCTCAAGTCCACCGGCTGAAGCACCCAAGCCAACAATAGGAAATTTATTGTCTTGCGGCAGCCGGTTTTTAGTTTGCACCGAGGGAGATTTAGTTTTGTTCATTGCAGGATGCTCTTTTTGCGCCACACCATGGAGGCAAGTATTAGGTAAGGTAAATAAATACCATGCTGATTTAAATTATACCCGATGTTGGTTGATGTCCACGAAAACCTTGAAAAGATTGTGAAAATACTGGATTGCCAGCCACATGGCCGGTTTAAAGGCTGGTATTCCAACAGAATATATTTGTGAATTTTGTGACCTGCATTGAGGAAAGCAAAGAGTGACTCCTCAACAGATGTCAGTTGAGAACGCCTCGCTTTTGTGTTTTAATGCCAACGTTTTACGTCTTAATGCGCCTCTTGTTTTATTTACTTGAAATGAAAGGATGGGATCAAAGAAACTTGATTGGAGAGCAGGCTCACACTATGCAATTTAGTATTAAAAAAGGTTTGGATCTACCTATTACAGGGGAGCCCAGGC
>CAIKYI010000139.1 GCA_903831545.1 uncultured Methylobacter sp.
CGACGCCTTCATATCGATCTGCTCTTAGCAGTCCATAAGGAAACGTAAATAACTCACCATAATTTATAAACAGTAGCCAGAATACTAACGCTAACCAACATACACAATATGGAAAGCATGCAGCCTGCACGAATATAATCAATAAAACGATACCCGCCAGGACCGTATACCATTAAATTTGTCTGGTAACCGTATGGCGTCATAAATTCGGCTGAACCTGCAAAAGCAATAGCAAGAAAATATGGAGCTGGCTCAGTAATATGTAATAAATGCAACAATGAAACCGTTACTGGAAACATAATGGCAACTCCAGCTTTATTTGATACAAGCATGGATAATATGTTGGTTGCTAGATATACAATAAACAGCAATGCTAGTGGATGATTCAACTGTAAAGCCGATTCTTGTATCCCCGCAGCAATAGTTACGTCAAGGCCACAGTTATGCATTGCTTTGGCAAAACCAAGTGAAAGAGCGAGAACAAAAAACAAATCAAGGTCGAGACCTGCTTTCAACTCATTATAACGTCCGAAATTTAGTAGGGCGACCAGACACAAAATTAATAGCAAAGATTTAAAAAGTGTAAAAACTCCAATAGCGCTCAACACAAATGCCAGTACGATCCCAACCGCCAGTAAAATACTCTTTCCAAAACTGAAATTAGTTATGTCTCTTAGACGGTTAATTACAAAAATGTCATTTGTAGAGCTAGATCGCTCATCAAAATCGTTGCCGGTCATTAGCAACAACAAGTCACCTTGCTCAAGAACCAATTCCCCCAGTTTTCCGCGCAGACGCTCACCGTTGCGACTAACAGCCACCACCGATGCATTAAATAAAGCCCGGAAGTTAGATTCGCGAAATGTTCGTCCGATTAATGAGGATTGAGTTGAGATGATGCATTCAACCACGTTGGCTTTTTCTTTTCCTTCCTTCATGATTGAACCTGGAAGAGAAAGACCTGGATTAGATTGAAGTAAATCAACAATGGTTGAAGTTTCTCCAGCAAAAAGCAGCACATCGCCTTCCATGATTTTCTCAGTTGGGCCAACGGCAGGAATAATTTCATCCCCTCTGATAATTTCTGCGAGATATAATCCTTTCAAATGCCTCAAGCCAGCCTGCTCAATAGTTTTATTTATAAGGGGCGAACTTTTAGCTATAAAGGTTTCAACAATATACTCACGTAGACTTTGATTGTAATTTTCAAGCAGTCCCTTTCGATCTGGTAAGAACTTAGGCATGATAAAAACCACATACAAAATCCCAACTGAAGCAACACCAATACCCGTTATTGTAAAATCAAAAAAACCAAGTGGCTTAAACCCGGCCTCAGTTACAAATCCGTTTACCACCAGGTTAGTGGATGTGCCGACCAGCGTGAGCGTTCCACCCAAGATTGTTGTATATGACAGTGGAAGCATGACTTTTGAAGGCGATATACTTTTTTGTCGACACCACTGATAAACATAGGGCATCAGAATAGCGACTAGAGGCGTGTTGTTGATAAAACCTGAAATAAGCGTGACAACCAATGATTTCCTGAGTAAAAATTTACGGTAGGTTAATCGTTGGGGAAATAATGATTTAAATATAACATCCAGCAACCCACTTTTACGTATTACATCGCTGATAACCAGTAATAACAGCACACTTAATAACTGTTCATTAGCAAGGCCTGCGAGCATATCAGTAGAACTAGTAATGCCTGTCATTAGAAACAAAATATTGGCGGCAAGAAAGATAAGAACGGGCTTCGCCCAGTCCTTAAATAGCGCCACCATCATTCCGATAATAGTTATAAGTACGATTAATTGTTGTATTTCAGCGCTAATCATCAATATGCTTCACTTTTTTGCCCCAGTCTTTTCAATCTGGTATCAGGTAGTATTCTCAGCATATCAATAAAGAGACAGCTGTTCCATCACTAACCGATGCCAACAGGAGCACCTCGGAAACCACCCCTTCAGGCTGCTGGCTGATATTACGCAGGAAAACAAAAAAATCAACATCTTACCAAGCAAAAATAGACCTAGATTATTGATAGCTCGTAGTCGGTACTAATATAAATGCCTTAATAACAAGCTAAATCACAAGATACTATTTGCTTATTTTTTAGCTGTTAATTAAGTTAAAAAGCACAATATCTCATTTTCTTGTTGCCCACTACTTATTTAGTCTTGATGGCGTAACTACTAGACCATTGAATGCCTATAGCATACAGATGGTTTTGGGAGAAACTGATCGCATTCAAGCGCTGAAACCAGAAGAACTGAGACTATGAGTTTCAAAGTTGCTTTTAAAATGCATAAATAGCACCAACAGCCTACTAGATCTGCATATAGTGGCTACCCCACTAAACGGGAATAGCCAGCTACCTGGATGGCTTTAGTCATTAGGCTGCATATTGGCCGGAAGTCTGAGTGCTTTGTAAATGACTTATGGCACCGCATTTTCATTGCTATTAAAGACAGGCATTTTTGGGCTATTTGCAACATAAACAGGAGAATGATTATCCCGCGATCATTTCTGCCATCATAATAATATTTCCCAGATTGTCATAAACTCTATCAATGGACTCCTCAATTGCACAAGAAGACAATCCTAAGTCGTCTATTAGTTCACGTGAATAGGATTGTTTTTGCGCTGCATGGCCAACTCCAAGTTTACCTAGCAAGCAATCGCTTAAATACGTAAGCAGATTAAGCTTATAGTTGTCACCACGATATTGACAGTCATGATGGTTATAGACAACGTCAACAATAGGTTTTGGCATGTTCCAAGAATCCATTAACCTTCCACCAAGGATGTTATGTTCAACACCTAATGCAAATCTTTCCAGCTCTATAATTGGCATTGTTGGATTTGCAATTGTCAGGTCATTTAAATGTCCAAATTCTATTGGAAATTGATCCGACAATAGTGGTAATCCAATATTGTGCAGCAACCCTGACTGTATTAACTGAGAGTCATTAAATCTTTTTGATTCCGCTAATTGGTTATTCAGCAACTGCATAAGTTGCATACTTGCAATGGCATGAATCCAATATAGACGCGTGTCAATTGCCCCATCTTTAGGTGCATTTAATAGTGAAAAGGCAGACAATCCAAATGCTAAAACACAAGCAAAATCAGAACCTAGGACGTCACTAATTGCCTCTTGAACACTCAGATTCGTTCCCGAGAACGAATAAACAGGCGATCTGGCCAAACGAATTATTTGTGCCGTTAATACAGTATCCAGCTCAATAATTTCAGCCAATTTATTGGCATCTGGTGACGGATCATTTGCCAATTGCATAATACACAGCCCGATACCTGATAAAGGCGGTAGTGTCTCCAATAGACTAATAGCTTCACGCATGTCATAGGGCGACATGAAATAGTCTTGATGGGGATTAATAGTATTCAATGTCCAATTAATCAGAGCCGGAGTCATCATTTTATTTACCATTTTGATCATTTATTAGTTCGATTGCATTGTCTGCGAAGATAAAGATCCTTGCTTCCTGCGTATATTTTCTTTTAGAAAGTCACTTCCTATTACAACTACAAGAATCTTAAGCAGACATCGTGCCATAAAATTAAGCCATTGATTTGTAATTCTTTATTTAAAATTCGACATTTATTCAATCAGGACAATCATTAAATATGTAAAATTTTTAATACACCTATATTACAAATCCCTGATTATATGGGCAGGCAACTGTAATATTTTAGTAACACACAAAAAGACGATCTCAGTAATCACGCGGCATAAACTGTAATATTTGTAAGAAAGACCGAAAAAGTTGTGGAAAAATTGAGTTTATTTCCAGTCTGCCGGGTATGATAATATTCAGATTTTAAAGTAAATAATTACACGTATAATATTACGGAATATGCAATCTATGACTTCAATTGCGATGTTTGACGTAATACATGTCGTCCGCGATGGCGTTGTTATTGACTGGTCATCCAATTTAACTCTACATTTATGAGAATATTAATATTTTTGTGGGAATTGTTGCTGTTTTTGTTTATTCATGGGGACATTTTAATGAAATCCCGTTGTATGCTGTTGGTCAGCCATCCTCAACAGGCTTGATACAACGCAATAAGGAAGCACCATTCTTTAACAATTTGACTGCATCGACAAACATCCCGTTTAAGGTTGTCTACAAACCGCTCGAAGAGGTCGGCTTCAAAGACACTTTTCAACTTCAAATGCTTAAAGATGGAATATATGACTTGGTATCACTAAGATTTATTCAGAACAGTGAGATTGAACCCAGCCATCAAGGCATAGACTTGGTTGGGCTAAATCCAGATTTCGAAACAGCCCAAAAGGTTCTCGACGCTTATTCCGACACCATAGATGGTTATCTCCAGGAAAAGTATGATGCAAAACTTTTAGGTATTTGGACCTTTGGTCCCCAGGAATTATTCTGTAATAAACCCATCAACCGGCTTGAAAACATCAAAGGACTGAAGGTGAGAGTTGCCAGCAATAGTCTGTCATCATTTATATCCAATCTTGGCAGAATTCCGGTAATCATCTCCTTTGATGATACAAAAGATGCGCTGGCCAATGCAGTTCATTTCATTGAGCAATTGAATGACTTGATATAGTATAGTGACGAAATTATCGTTAAACCCCATGATAAGCAGAAACGGCACCATGGTATTCCTCGTATGATTACACTGACACTCATTCCGCCATGCAAAGAAAACTGACTAAAATTCTAGCTACCATTTCAAGTAACAATTGTTCGGAAGAATTCTTGCTTGCCTTGCATAACGCAGGTATGGATGCTGTTCGCCTTAATACCGCACATATTACAGTCGAAGACGCGGCAAGCGTGGTGCAGAAAATTCGCGCCATGTCCGATACCATAGGCATTGTCATTGATACCAAAGGACCCGAAGTGCGTACTCGTGAAATCGACAAACCGATTCCATTGGAAATTGGAGAGACAGTCCGTATCGTTAGATCGGCGCCCACCGGAAAAGCTTTTTGTGTTTCCTATCCACAATTCATCGATGAAATACCGGAAGGTACCAGTATTCTGATTGAAGACGGGTCCCTCGAACTGGAAGTGGTGCAAAAAAATGCAGACGACCTGGTTTGTATAGCCAAGAATGCGGGGCGCATCGCCGTCAAAAAGAATGTCAATGTACCTTCCGTCCGACTAAATCTGCCTTCACTGTCCGGCCTGGATGAAGATTTTATTCGTTTCGCGGCTCATTCTGAAGTGGACTTTATCGCCCACTCTTTTGTTCGCAACCGCCACGATATTCTGGCAATACAGAAAATCCTGGACGCAGAAGGAAGCACTGTAAAAATTATCGCAAAGATTGAAAACACTGAAGGCGTGGATAATCTGGATGAAATTTTGGAAGTTTGTGCAGGCATAATGATCGCGCGAGGTGATCTGGGGGTTGAAGTTCCGTTTGAACGGCTACCGATCATTCAGAAGCGGATTATACAAACCTGCGCTCGCAAGTCTAAAATCGTGATCACAGCAACACAAATGCTTCATACCATGATTGAAAACCCGAGACCGACCCGAGCAGAGGTGTCCGATGTTGCCAATGCGGTGTTCGACGGCACAGATGTTTTGATGCTGTCGGGAGAAACGGCAAATGGAAAATATCCTCTGGAAGCGGTCAATACCATGGCTAAAATCGCCTGCGAAGCTGAAACCGAGCGACCCTTGGGATGGAATATAGAGACTGAAGATACCGCCAATCCTGCTCGTACGTACTTTGCTCGTGCCGCAGCCCATGCCTACCGGGATGTTCCGGTGAAAGCCATCATAGCCGATTCGGAAACAGGACGCATCGCGCGACTGGTTTCCTCGTATCGTCCCTACGTTCCCATTTTCGTAAAGAGTCCTAATATTCATACGGTTCGTGAACTCTCTCTGACCTACGGTGTATACGCGCAACTTCAGTCGCGTCAGATAAACACCGATCAATTGGTATCACAGGCAGTTCGTTCGTTATTAAAAGACGGGCTTATCGAAGCTGAAGATGTGGTAGCTGTGGTAGGTGGAACTCCCGGTCTTAGTGGCGGTACTAATTTCCTGGTGATTAACAGCGTTGCCCAGTGCCTATAAGAAGAGCCATCCAGCCAATTTTAGATATTGCTCCTGCCCGTAATATTATTAAAGTTTGCGCGTTATTCCGGCCAGAGAAATACACTGTTGGCACACAATACTTATAAAATTTGACAGGGAAGTTTCTTTGAACGATATAGTTTGGCGCATTTCAGCGGTTTGGGTGGCAGTTATACCAGAAGTAAAATAAGCTAAAGCATTTTTACAGGCAACAGCGTCAGCTTTTTGCATTCCCGTTTTATAAGCAATTTTCGCTTAACATTGATGAATGACCCTTTGACAAGTCTGGGCGAACAGTTAAGTCTTGTTCCTTGTCCCGGCTTAAATGGGTAGCCGTGATAATTGTCAAATATAAATTTTGAGCGACTACTTATAAGTGCTGAGTATAACTGGGGACAGATAATGCGGGGGATAGTTGGGTTGCAAAAAAAATGCAACCCAACGCCAAGCTTTAAACTTACTTCTTTTTATTGCGTTCGTTTACTTCTTTAATAACTTCTTCAGATACGTTTTTCGGGCACGGTAAATAGAGCGAGAATTCCATAGAGAATTGTCCACGACCTGAAGTCATGGTACGCAAGTCACCAATGTAACCAAACATTTCACTCAGTGGCACATCTGATTTAATACGAACACCGGTAATGCCTGCATCTTGTGATTTGATCATGCCACGACGACGGTTAAGGTCCCCGATAACATCACCCACATGATCCGATGGCGTGAAAGTATCAACTTTCATGATCGGTTCGATCAACTGAGGCCCAGCTTTTGGAATCGATTGACGGAAAGCGGCTTTAGCAGCAATTTCAAAAGCAATCGCCGACGAGTCAACTGCGTGGAAACCACCGTCAGTCAAGATAACTTTAAAGTCAAGGCAAGGGAAGCCGGCCAAAACACCTTTATCCAGCATGCTTTTAAAGCCTTTTTCAACCGCTGGCCAGTATTCACGAGGAACGTTACCACCGGTCACCGCTGATTCAAATACGAAACCTGAACCGGGTTCACCGGGTTGGATAATGTAGTTGATTTTACCGTATTGACCAGAACCACCGGATTGTTTCTTATGGGTGTATTCATCTTCAACCG
>CAIKYI010000140.1 GCA_903831545.1 uncultured Methylobacter sp.
AACGATATCGTGCAAGGCTTGCTCTGCACACCCTTTAATACAATTTATGATCTCGCTGACGCTAACTTCCTCTTTAACGATCAAGGCTATATCACGACGCACGGAAGGATATTTTGACAGCGGTTTAAACTTTGGCAGCGGTTTGTTAAGCAGTAAATCCTGATCCAATTCAAATAGAAATACCTGGGTATCAAAACCCAACTGTTTTTCCAGCGTTGGATGCAGCATACCCAGCCAGCCTATCCTTTCACCTTGTGCTGATAAAATTTCGGCAGATTGTCCTGGGTGCAAAGCCGAGTGTTGAGCGCTAACAAATTGCACTTCACCCTCTGCCAAATCAAACAAGCCCTGAACATCGGCTTTAACGTCGAAAAAATCTATTTTACGACTTGCAACATCCCATTGCTCGGAATAAGCGCTGCCCAAAGCCAGTCCAGCCAGCATTTTTTGCTGTTGCATGGCTCCGTCTTTATTAACAAAACGCAGGCCGGATTCAAAAAAACGGACTCTATTATGCTGACGATGTGTGTTATGCAAGGCAGCTTTTAACAAGCCACACCATAAAGTGGTGCGCATTACTGATAAATCAGAGGATATTGGATTTTTTAAGCGAATAACCTCATCATCAGGAGCTACAGCCAGTTGTATTTCTTCATCGACAAAACTATAAGTAATCGCTTCCTGATAACCCCGATCCACCAATAAATCTTTAACCCGATCAAGATTTATAATAGTTTCAGGCGCTTTACCCAGCTCTGAACGCATTAACAAGCTGTTGTTCGGGAGGTTGTTATAACCAACGATACGGGCAATTTCCTCAATCAAATCGGCTTCAATAGCAATATCAAAACGAAAGCCCGGCGGTGTAACAGACCATCCGTCCGCTTGTGTTTGGACAGGCATACCCAAGCGTTGAAAAATATCAACTACCTGCTCAACCTCAAGAACAATACCCAAGGTATTTTCCAAACGCTGCCTTCTCAATAACACGGCTGAACGAGTCGGTAAAGTCGCTTCAGTTGTCAGTTCAGTAATCGGGCCAATACTGCCGCCAGCAATTTCACTGATTAATTGAGTGGCCCGTTCTATGGCACGGTGTTGCAGACTCGGATCTACACCGCGTTCAAAACGGTGCGAGGAATCGGTATGCAGGCCAAATTTTCGGGCTTTACCGGCTATGATTTTTGGTGTGAAAAAGGCACACTCCAGAAATACATCCTGCGTTTCATCAGTAACGGCAGAATCACTGCCGCCCATCACGCCAGCCAAAGCCAAAGCTTTTTTATCATCCGCGATTACCAGAGCTTCAGTATCCAGTTTAATGGTTTGACCATTTAACAAGGCAACGCTTTCATCAGCTTTGGCAAATCTAACATTGATATTTCAGGTTAATTTGGCCGCATCAAATGCATGTAGCGGTTGGCCCAATTCAATCAGAACGTAATTGGTCACATCGACCACGGCACTTAAACTTCTAACGCCTGAGCGGCGTAAACGTTCCTGCATCCATAGCGGTGTCTCTGCTTTGGCGTTAACACCTTTGAGCAAGCGCCCCAAATAACGGGGACACGCCTCGGGAACTTCTACACAAACAGTCAAAGTGTCGGAATGGGTAATGGCCGCCTGTTCAACATTTATGACTGACCAGTCCAGTTTATTCAGTACCGCCAACTCTCTTGCTATACCTTCAACACTCAGGCAATCGGCTCGATTAGGGGTTAAATCTACTTCGATAATGTTATCGTTTAGGGATAAATAGTCGCGTATATCAGTGCCTACAGGAGCATTTTCAGCCAACTCCATTAATCCGTTAGCGTCAACAGCCAAGCCCAGTTCTTTTTCAGAGCACAGCATACCGAAAGATTCTTCACCACGAAGTTTGGATTTTTTTATTTTAAAGTCGCCGGGCAACACCGCACCTATTAAGGCTGCAGGGATTTTTAAGCCGACGCGAACATTGCTGGCGCCGCAAACAATTTGTAATGGCTCAGCTTCGCCTACAGCAACTTGACAAACGCGTAATCGGTCTGCATCAGGGTGTTGCTGCATAGACAGCACTTCGCCAACAACAACGCCACTAAATACAGCGGCAGCGGGCGTTACAGAATCGACTTCAAGGCCGGCCATGGTCAATTGCTCAACCAGTTGTTCGGTGCTAATTGCTGGATTAACGTATTCTCTTAACCAGGCTTCACTAATTTGCATAACTCAAACGTTCCTGTTTAATTAAATTGTTCTAAAAACTTAAGATCGTTCTCGAAAAACAATCTCAAGTCATTAATGCCATAACGCAGCATCGCCAAACGCTCTACGCCCATACCAAAGGCAAAGCCGCTATAAACCTCGCTGTCGATTTTGACGGCTTTGAATACTTCAGGATGAATCATGCCGCATCCCATCACTTCCAGCCAACCAGTATGACTACAGACGCGACAGCCTTCGCCACCACACATCACGCATCCTATGTCCACTTCTGCCGAAGGTTCGGTAAACGGAAAATACGACGGCCTGAAACGTACCTGTATATCTTTTTCAAAAAAGGCACACAGGAAT
>CAIKYI010000141.1 GCA_903831545.1 uncultured Methylobacter sp.
ATAACTGTTGTACTGGGCGCTGGCACGACTGCCAGCAAAACCTATAGTTCGGTTGGCGTTATTCATATTGGCGCCAAAGTCGAGTTGGTAATTGATGTCGGTGTACGGATCGAGATTGTAACTGCCGTAATTGACCAGTTCAAAGGTATCGACATCCACCGAATTAGGCGCAATGGTCGATTTGCCCTTCACATGGCTTCTGGCGTAAGTGAATCCAAAACCCATCCGAATCTTCTCCATAATCGGCGCATCGGCAGCAATCACAAAGCCACCGGTCTCGGAACTAAAGCCGCTGACGTTGTTAAGGTTGCCTTGATCGGACCAGTTACCAAAACCACGCATCCACATAAACTTGTCTGCAGCGATACCATCACCTGACGACAAGCCCTTGTAAGAATCAATGCGCGATTGGATGACGCGATTCATGCTGTGCAGGGAATTGTTGGTGGCCTGCGCGGTTGCGCCGACCAGCACCGGCAACATTTGCGACAGGGCATCGTTGGCCTGTTGTGGGGTCAATCCGCCCAAGCGATCAAACACCGGCTGCATACCTGTCGGCACGCCATTGGCGAGCATGGTGTCCAACGCTCCCGCCACACCTTGCGCCGCCGGGTTATTAAAGCTGTTGGAGATCTGGGTCAGTACATTGTTCTGGGCAGCAATCACCAAGTCGAGATTATGGCCAGGACTGGTGACTTCTGCTGCCGAAAAATCGTAAAACAGATTGTTGTCGGTAACGGTGATGTTAGCAGGCGTAGCTGTCATGCCGCTGGATTGAATCACCCCGGCAACTGTGGTGCCATTAGTAATACCGGTCGCCGAAGGATTAATTTGGACATCGACAACAGCGCCATCTGCCAAACCTGCAGTGCCAGTAACGATGAGTTTTCCATAGTTGCTGGTGGTATCGGTCAGACCCATCCGGTAAATACCGCCGGCAGCCTGATTGTAATTGCCGGTGATGGTTTGCGTGGTAGTTCCTACATTGAGAGTGCCAGCATTGTTGAAGTTGCCACCGCCCACTGTGACACCATTGGCCATATTAAACAGGCCGGCGTTGTCGATGTTGAAAGTGCCGACATCAAAGGTTCCTTCGCTGCTGAAAGTTCCATTAACGTTGGTTGTGCCGGTGCCGGTGGTGTTGCCGATAACACGACTGCTGGGGCCATTCAGATCCAGTGTGTTGATGCCAATGTTGGCTGCGCCTGACAGGGTGCCGGTGTTGGCGATGGTGAAGGCGCCAGCGCTGTTTAGCAGATCTAAAGACTTATCAGCACCGGTGATCAGGCCGCTATTGATGATTTCATCAAGCCGCCCAGCAGACGAGACCTTGATACCCACGCCACTTGGTGTTCCACTAAAAGATCCCTCCGCGAGCACATTACCTGTGTTGTTAATGCCTCCAGTAATCGTTGAACCATTGACATAGATGCCAATTGGACCCGCCAATGTCGCGTTGGACTGAACATGAATCAAGCCCGTGTTGGTAATGCCGGCCGTAACAGCAGATCCTGCGCCCCCAATACGAATGCCGTAAGCAGACGTGGCGGACCCATATTGAGCGTTTATCCCGGAAACGTTGAGCGTACCGGTGTTGACAATCCTGTCGACAACGCCACCGGCCTTAACAACGATCCCGTCATAGTCAGACGCAATCGTTCCCTGGTTAATTATCCCGCCGTGTACAGCGGCATTGACAACAGCAATGCCGGTAACTCCATTGATTCTGCCACTAGCCAGGTTAGTGATCCCATTATTTACGGTGCCGCCCGCGCCAATGGTGATGGCCTTGTTAGTGCGTGAAGTAATCGTTCCAGCGTTTGAAATCCCATTCACTACCCCACCCGCATCAACCGCAATGGCATAGTTGGATGAGAAAATGCTACCTCCCAGCACATTCGAAATACCATTCGACACTAATGAGTTGTTGGTAACAAAAATTCCAGAATCCCAACCTTCATTGCCTACATTATTTACTGCTGTAGTAGCTGAGATGGTCCCGGAATTGATGATGGCGCCTGTCAGGGTACTCGCGTCTAGCACCAAGCCATGACGAGTTAAGCCGCTTGCGCCATAAGCTGTTATGGCGCCGCTATTGCTGATATTGCCAACCACGGTTGAATGCGAAATATCTACAGCCGTTGCAGCGCCAGCCTTGTTTGCTGAAATTACGCCGCTGTTGGCAATTCCCCCGGTGAGCGTGGAATTCGATTTGACATAAATGCCCTTACTGACACCGGAGATCGTGCCGGCATTGATAACGCCGCCAACAGTGTTTCCTGCGGAAACGTAGATACCGTATTTCGAACCGCTGATCGTTCCGCCACTTGCGTTGGTAATGCCGTCAGCGATTTGATTGCCAGCGCTCAAAAAAATCCCCGCTGAGTACGTTCTGTTACTGGTACTGGAAATCACTCCGCTGTTGTAGATAGCGCCACTAACCGTAGAGCCAGAAAGATAAAGTCCAGCCGTACCATTGGCTGTGGTGATGCGCCCCGCGTTAGTGATGCCCCCCTGCACATTCGATGAAGTTAGTCCGATGCCGCTTCGGCCAGATATTGTGGCACCCGACTGGTTCGTGATGCCGCCGGTAATGGAGGACTGAAGCGCATAAATACCATGCGCCGCCAGACCGGAAATAGATGCGCCAGTTCTATTGAGGATGCCCCCGGTAATCGTGGAGGCATTCTCGATATAGACACCACTTCCACCGACAATCAAACCACTGTTGGTAATGCCATCCGTAATCAGACTGGCGTCGCTGTGCACACCGGACGCCACAGTTGCGACTCCACCAGAATTCGTTCCGGTAATCGTCCCACCAGCCAAGTTATGCACACCACCCGTGATGGTCGAGCCAGCGCGTACATCTATGGCGGCGTTTTTATAGCCATTGGCGTTGGTTGTCGAAGCGCTGGAAATTACACCCGCGTTGGTGATGCCATTACTTACCACAGAGCCTGCGTCCAGCCGGATGCCGGCATCCACCCCGGAGATCGCCCCGCCAAGTAGGTTAATGATGCCTCCGCCAATCGTGGACGCAACTATACGACCTACACTAATCCCGCTGTGACCACCATTGATCGAGCCACTGTTGGTAATCCCTCCATTGACAACAGCATGATTACGAACTGCGATGCCGTAACTTGCTCCACCATTGATCGAGCCACTATTGGTAACGCCACCGGTAACTGTCGAGTTGGACAGATAGATGCCGGTGCTATTTGCTGAAATCTGCCCCCCTTGGGCATTGACGATACGATCAATGTTGGAGAAATTGACTATATCTATTCCAGTGTAAAAACCCGCAACTGTTCCGGTATTGATTACCCCACCGGAGACACTGGTGAAGCCCAAGTAGATGCCATGGCCGGTAGTTGGCGTATTGATATGGCCAGTATTGGAAACACCATTGCCAACCACGACATGCTCCAAAGCGATGCCGCCAGCCCCCGAAATAATGCCGAGATTCGCAACCTGACCGGTAATGGTGGTGTAGTAAGGTGTGACTGTATTAGCAGTGCCGCCGGATACGATATTAATTCCAACGCCGCCACCCGAATTAATAGTTGCTGAAGGTCCATTCAGAACGTCACCCGTAACGGTAAGACCAGGCCCGACCCCGGTATTTCCTTGAAGGGAAATACCACTGTGCTGATAGCCACTATTTGTTACGGATATAAGGCCCTGATTGCTGACAGTTCCGATTACCGTAACGCTTGATCCATTTTCGATTCCGTTCACTTCGGTAAGGGATGAAATCGTACCGTTGTTGGTCAGGCTATGCCCAGTCAGAATCTCGCAGGGTGCTGACTGGGCGCCGGTAACCACGTCACTTGTAATCGAGCAGACAGCCATAGCCGGCCCCACGCCGAGCGCCAATAGCGCACCCACCACCGCCGTACTCAGGGTTTTGGCCTTGCAGCCGTGCTTGCCGCGTCCTTTGGCGGTTTCGGCAACCGCGACCATGCACTGACTGCTGTGACTCCAGACTAGACGATAGATATGATTCATTGATTTATCCTAAATTCCATGGCGGCAAAAATTTCACCGAAATTGTTTTAATATTTGCAAGTTAAAACCACAACGCTTCCTTGCCTAATACAAAAACAGCCGGATTTTTTTTTGGGCAGGTTAAGTCGAACACTGGCTTTTGTGTGCCCATCATTTAAATGGTTCAATACTCGAATGAAATTCGATTTACTGGCCGTCGTTTTATTATTGGACACCGAAAAATCTGACATCGATAAAGCTGTTAACCTTAAGAACCGGTTCATGGCACTTAATAGATGTAAGTTATTGAAATTAAAAAAGAACAAATTTTTTAAAATTCAATTATTAGAGGTTCCCTTATGCAATTAGACGCTATCCCGCATACGCAAATTTATCATTGGAAAATACTATCAGGCTTAAATATTTCGTGCTATTTCAAAAACGAAAATCACTATTGAAATTACGAAAATCACTAAATTAAAGTTTGCGTGCGCTCTCGATTCGCTTAAAGGCACCTCTAAAAATTCGCCACTCCGGCGTAGACAGAAATCCAGTTCAGGAAAAAAACAGTTCCTTTCGTAGCAAGGGCAAAGCCTTTTTGTAATAAAGTCGCTGGATTCTGGCCTACGCCGGAATGAAGGAATTTGAATTATTAGAGGCGTCCTTAAGAAAAGGATTTAGCGCTCGAATGCATTCTGAAGTGTTAACGAGGGAGATTCACCAAAACGTTTGCGATAGGCAACTGAGAAAGCCCCCAGTTGGCAAAAGCCACATGCCGTGGCGATGGAGGTTACCGTGTCGCCGGGCAGTGCATTGCTTAACCTGCTATGAGCTAATGAAATACGCTCGCGATTAGCCCATTGCATTGGACTGCAGTCAAGCTGCTTTTTGAATGCCAGTTGCAGGCTGCGTGCTGAAAAACCGCTGAACGCTTCCAGATCGGTCAGCGTCAGACCAGCTTCCAGATGGGCGTGCATGTAGTCGCAAAGCTGCGCGACGAGCACTGCACTGGCGGTGGTGTGAGGGAGGTCGGTCTGGGGTAGAAAGAGCTCGGGCCGCAACAGCATGGCAATGTGGCGGTAGAGCATGTCCTGCAAACCTAATTGGGTCAACACCTTGGCATCGCGCTGATGCAGGTCGATGAGCGCGCCTATGTGCCGCAAGACCGTACTGAAAGGCTGGCCCGCCACTACAAGTGAGACAACGCGTGGATTCTTCAGTTGCAGGTCAAGCACGACGTTGCCAGGCAGGCCGAGCATAGCACGTGCCGTTTTTTCCAGCAGCAGCGGTTCAAACTGAAGCGATACATGATTACGCGCACCCCCACCCCCCTTGAACTGGCCACATTTCTGCGGAAAGTACATGCTGCCCAGTCCGGGGCCACAATGATGTTGCCGACCTTCCACGAAGCAGTTGAAATCACCAGTGATGGGCACCATCAGCGTTGCGCTTTCAACCCCAGACCGGTCGATATAGGTCGGGGACATGACAATAGCTGTCAGCTGCATCGACGGCAATTTAATGGTATTGAGCTTGCTGCTGAAGGCGCTGGGACTGCCAATAGGATCGTAAGCATTGACCCCAGGTGCGACCTGGTTCATGCGATCTCCAAAAACCTGGAAATTGGTAAGCCTGGCAGCATCGCTTTCGCCAAAAAGCAGCGCGGTGGAGGGAGGTGTCGTATTGGCCAAGCTCATTTTCTCGCTAAAGTTTTCAGGAAAAATCAATTTCTTGGCTTTGATTGTAACAGAACGTTAGGCTTTACTTAAAAATAACGCCCAGCGTATTTTCACAGAAGCTGTCTGGTTATCAAAGTCATTACGGGGTTCGATATCATAACGGAAAGGGAATTTCTTGCTTTGATCGCATTCGCCCCACCACTAATCAGGCCACCATTTGAAATGCCGCTGCTTAGAATGGCATCCTCGAAATCCGACCAGAATTCAGAGCACCTCACTGTGTTCAGCACCTATTGTACTTAACGCTTGTATTAATGGTTTCTGATATAGATTCAAGTTTTTAAAAAAATGGTACTTATTACAATCTTTCCTGGAGTCGCACCAATAAGTTCATGCGTTCATGCAATAAATCAGCATAACGAAACGCTTGTTCTCGCCCCCATGTTTCAGCCGTATATCTGGCAATATCGGACAAGCCCTTTATAGCCTCACGGGTAAAATCAACTGAAAAGGTTATAACTGGGGTGCGGCCAGTGCTGCCTCGAAGATTTTCATAACTGATGTGCTAACCACCTCGCCATGTTCGGCGGCTTCAATGCGTGGTTTTAAAAACGTTTCCATTGCCTTAATGCTTTTATGCTGTTGATCTGTAATTACTATTGTAAGGCGACTCATGGTCTGATCCTGTGGATTTTATAAGAAATCAATATGACACGAAAACATAAAAATGAAAAAAATGTTACAACCAGATAAAGTGCGCCAGCCTTAAGAATACTGCCGAGGCGAGAAGGCGCATCGTTTCGCAATTGATGCGCTTCACTGCGATCTGCTTATCCTACCCTGCTAACGTAGCCAGTAATCAACTACCAAGCCTGAAAATACCGCGATACCAAACCAGTTGCTGTTTAAAAACGCTTTAAAACAAAGCACTTTGTCCCGATTAAAAATCAATTTTTGCTGATACACCGACAAGCCTGTGGCGATTAAAAGTCCCCCATAATAAGGCCAGCCTGTCAGTGCCATTTGTCCCACAACAATCAGCAGGCCGATTATGATGACTTGCAAGCCGGCCATGATGTGTCGATCGTAAGCACCAAACAGTATCGCTGTCGATTTAACGCCTATTTTTAAATCGTCATCCTTATCAACCATTGCATACA